>NZ_RYDP01000012.1:54351-113634 GCF_003970395.1 Flavobacterium sp. GSP27
GCAACCGTTTTTACGCTTTTGATTTGCAGGCTTGATTTTTTTGTTTCTTTTTTGATCAAGCAAAAAAGAAAAGAACATGTATATATACACAAAACATCCTCGCTCTCCACTCTTTCCCCCTGCCCTTAAATAAAAAGCATAAAAAAACAACATTTGAAATTAAAAGGAGGACTGCCAGTGGCAGTCAGGTAAATAAATACAACCGTTTTTACGCTTTTGATTTGTAGGCTTGATCTTTTGTTTTTTTTGCATCAAGGCAAAAGAAAAAGTTAAACAACGATCACTTATAATTAAAGTGAAGTGAGATAAAAAGTAAAAATTCATCTCATTCTCTCTAACCAAATTAACAGTTTACTGTTTTATATTTTTTTATGCAACAAATAAAATTTCACACAATAAATAAGCAGCAATGGCACAATAACAAGCCCAAACAAAATAAAATCCGAAACGTTTTGATACAAACCAAGTACCATTACCGAAACAATAATCTGAACCATACCATAAAACGCCGCAATCAATCGGTGTTGAATTTTATATTCATTACTCAAAACCTGATAGAAATGCAACCGATGTGCCTCGAAAATATTGTCTTTTAAATACAATCGGTGCAGGATCGTACAAATAGCATCAACTCCATAAACTGCTAAAAATAAAAGCCAAACCAAAGAATTTGTGACCAGAATAAGTTTCAAAACCAGATAAATTACCCAAAAAGCAATCGCAATACTGCCCACATCTCCGGCAAAACATTTGGCCTTTTTTCTATAATTAAAAAATAGAAAAACCAAACTAGCAAGCATCGCATATAGTATAAAAGCACCATCAATAAATACCTGGATATTTTGATTCACATACAACAATGACCCCATCACCACCAAAGTATACAATCCCGTTATACCATTGATACCATCCATGAAATTATACGCATTAATCAAACCTATGGCTAGAATATAAGCGAATACAATTCCTAAAACGGGAACAGAATTAAAAACACCTAAATCGTAAAAAATTACGCTGATGGCGAGAAAATGAACCGAAATTCTAATTTTATTAGACAAACTCTGAATGTCATCCCAAAAACTAACGACAGTTACCAAAGTAATTCCTGTAAAAAAAAAGCAATTATTTTGGAGGTGCTGTGCAAAATAAAGTAAAGCCGCAAACCAAAAAATGATACCGCCTCCTCTAAGCGTAATTTCAGTATGTGCTGACCGATGATTGGGTTTGTCCACGATGTTGTACCGATCAGCTACTTTGAAATAAAGCAATTCCAGTAAGAATAAAACTGCAGTTATGAATAGGTATTGCATGTATATAGAAAAAATTTGTAAATATAGAGCGAAATGTAATTTTTTTTTAAGTTCACTCTTCAAGAAAGTGAGGAAAGTATTCTCAAAATTTATGCGTTTTAAAGGTATTGTAGTTGCTCAACAAAAAAATGATGTACATGTAACTAAGTGTAATGCCATCACAATATAGCAGCAGATTGAGATGTAAAGATCGAATAGACTACTGATTAAAAACGTATTTTAATTAAAAATTAAGATCTAAGAGTATAGTATAAAAAAAGAAACAATAGGAATTAGGATTAAAAATTCTAAGATTATGTATTCTAAAATAACTCAATTCATAATGGTTATGAACCAAAAGACTTGAATGTTACTACTAAACCATCTCGAGAAGCAACGGGCAGGGGTTTGCCAATGGCTTCTGCAATCTTGTCATTACTCACCACATAATTCTCTGTCAATTTTTGCAAACGTTCTGAGTTAAGTGGCAAATGCAAATAATTACCAAGTATTGAAACCAACTTAATTTAAGAGGACTGAAAATTAAAAAATACTTGTTATCTTTTTATACTATTTTTAAATAAAAATTCTAATTTATCAAACAACATTTCTTTAGAAAAATTATTTTCATAATATGTTTTTGAATTACATTCCATTTCTTGTTTTTTTTCAGTAGTCAATTTTTTTAAATGTATAGCTTTTTCTGCCAACGCGACAAAATTACCAGCTGAAACTGCATAACCACACTTACTGTCATTTATTAATTCATTACCTTCACCATTAAGTGCTCCCAAAATGACCTTTCCAGAAGCCATATACGCTTGAATTTTAGCTGGAACTGTTAATGCAAATACAGCCTCGTCTTTTAACGAAACTAACATAACATCTGCTTTCCTAAAAAAATGAGGCATCGTGTCAATATCATGCCTTCCCAGCAAATGGACATTATTTACATTTTTTATTTTTATTTCATTTTTAATCCAATCCATTTTTCGACCATCCCCGACGATAACCCAATTTATGTCATCTGACACCGTCAATTCAGCAGCTTTTAATATCGTCTCAAAATCTTGTGATTCTCCTACATTTCCAGCAAACATAATATTAAATCCATCTGGAAGATCCGGTATAGAAACCTCTTTGAGTGAAGTTTGTGTAAAAATGTCTTCAGCCCAATTGGGAAAGTAAATAACCTCTTTCTTTTTATCTTTTAATTTTTCAACTATTGAATCTCTAAAATAATTGGAACTAATTAAAATAACATCTGAATTGTTATAAATATGTTTTACCAATCTATCAATAAAATGAATAATTTTACTGTTTTTAAAATTACTGGCAGCTAAAATACTTTCAGGCCATAAATCTAAAACCCACAAATAAAGAGGTTTCTTATATTTTTTCTTTAACCACAATCCTGGTAAAGCCATTGTTACTGGAGATAGCTGCTGGACAAAAATAATATCAAATTTACCTTTTACTCTAAACATACAGGTAAAATAGGAAAAAAAAACAAACGAAAGATAATTTATAATCAAATGAATTCCTTTACCATTTTTTCTTGGATATACTGGAGTTCTAATAACTTTTGCACGTTGTATAATCTCTTCTCTCTTCCCAAAAAAAGAATATCCTTGATAAAAATCCCCATTTGGATAATTGGGTTTTGCTGTTAATACAGTAACATCATGACCTCTTTTAATAAAATCAAAAACCAAATCATTACCCTTAAAAGTCTCAGGATAAAAATATTGAGAAACAAATAATATTCTCATTTCATTAATTTATTTCACTCCAAACTACTCTCTTAACATAATCGGTATAACTCAAAATAATCCGTACCATTTTTTCCGAAACATTAGGCATCGAATAATCAGATACGGCTCTAAAATTGCGTTCGACACCTCTATTTTGTGTTTGCAATTGCGTTAATCCCTGCATGATCCTTTCCGGATTCAATCCTACCATCATTACGGATGCTTCTTCCATAGCTTCGGGACGCTCGTGGGCATCACGAATATTCAAAGCAGGAAAATTTAATGTAGATGATTCTTCTGATATCGTTCCGCTATCCGATAATACCGCAAACGACTTCATTTGCAATGCATTATAATCATTAAAGCCCATTGGTTTCAAAAACTGAACTTCCGGACGCATGGCAATTTGTTTGGAATCAATCATCTTTTGAGTCCTCGGATGGGTACTCACAATAATTGGATAGCCATATTTTTCGGCAATCAGATTTAAACTGTCCATTAATCCCTTGAAATTTTTTTCGTTATTGATGTTTTCTTCTCTATGAGCCGAAACCACAAAATATTTGGTTTCTTGTAAATGCAACGTATTTAAAATCTCTGAAGCATTAATTTCAGGTAAATAGTGATTCAAAACTTCATACATCGGAGAACCGGTTTTGATAATTCTATCCGCAGGTAATCCTTCTCTCAATAAATACTCTCGTGCAATATCACTGTATGTCAAATTTATATCAGACACATGATCTACAATTTTACGGTTTGTTTCCTCCGGTACTCTTTGGTCAAAACAACGGTTACCTGCCTCCATGTGGAATATAGGAATATGACGCTTCTTTGCAGGAATAGCACATAAACAACTATTGGTGTCGCCTAATACCAAAAAAGCATCTGGTTTTTCAGTCTCTAATAATGGATCAATTTTTATCAAAATCTGTCCGATGGTTTCAGTTGCGGTTGTCCCCGCTGCATTCAGAAAAAAATCGGGCTTACGAATCCCTAAATCATCAAAGAAAATTTGGTTGAGTTCATAATCATAATTTTGTCCGGTGTGAACTATAATATGCTCAATAGCCTCCGAAGCGTCTAAGGCTGCCATCACTCTTGATAATCGAATTATTTCCGGACGGGTACCAACAACGGTCATTACTTTTAATTGTTCTTTCATTTCTTATTAGTTCTCGCAGATCTCACAGATTTCCGCCGATGTTTACTTTGATTTAATTAAAAATCATTTACTATTCTTTTTATATTTTCTGTTATATTTTCACAATTAAAATTAACTAATATACCGACTTTCTTTCGTGACAATTTTAGATAAGTTAAGAGTTGCTTAAAATGTAATTTAGATAAATCTTTCACAGATTTGATTTCAATAATAACTTTTTCCTCCACCAATATATCTAGTCTAAATCCAATTTCTAAATTGATACCGTCATACAATACTGGAAGTACAACTTGACTTTTAACTTCAAAGTTATGCTTTTTAAGTTCATAAAGTAAAGCAGCTTCGTAAACAGACTCTAACAATCCTGGACCTAGATTTTTGTATACTAAAAATATACATCCTCTAATTTTATAGGTAATATCATTTTCTTCCATAAAACTAAAATTTAATATTCTGCGAAGATCTGCGGAATCAGCGTGCAAACAAATTACACATTCTCAAAATACGTATCTGGATCATTCGGGTCATAAAATTCATTAATCCAAAAATTGGTATAAAGAATCTCTTCCCCAATGTTTTTTATATTATGAGCGTACCAAATAGGCATGTCTACATACGCAGGTTCAGCTCCATCTAAATAGAAATCCAATACTTCATCAGTACCTATACGACGCAATTGAATTAAGGCTTTCCCTTTAATTACTGCAAAACGTTCTATTTTGCGGGTATGATAATGATTTCCTCTCGTAATTCCGGGAACCGTAGTAGAAAATGATACCTGCCCACCAACTCCTAATCGAATGATTTCTACAAAAGATCCTCTAGGATCTGTATGCTTGACAAATTTTACTGGGAAATGATTTTTTATATCCATATAACAACGAAATGTATTGAACAAATTCAGTTCAAATGCAGTATTGATAGTAGGAATTACCCCGTTGTCTTGGTATTGCTCTTTATAGGTTTCCAGCAACGATAACAGTTGAGAAACTTTAAATTCCGAAGTATGAGGAATAACAATTTCTGATTTACTTTCTCCTCTCCTAATTTCTGAAAGAATCGCATCAACCAATTCTCCCACATAAATTAACTTCATATCCCCATCCACTTCAATAGTAGGAGTATCATTATGGGATAATTTATGGCAAAATGTAGCTACCACCGAATTGTAATTGGGATGACCAAAAGGTCCAAAAACATTAGGAATAATCATTCCAGTGAATTTTCCTCCTGCCTTTTCAGCCCAATACATCATTAACTCTCGTCCTTCTTTTTTAGATTTCCCATACAGGTTATCTCTTTCTTCTTGGGTAGAAGAGGAAAATAAAACATGTGCTTTAGAACTTGTAACTTCAAGAGCCTTTATTAATTTCTGAACTAAACCAATATTCGTATCATAAATAACTTGAGGGTCATTATGGCGGTTCATCGCAGCTAAATGGACAATAACATTACATTGAGCAACAAATTCATTTAGCTTATTTTCATCAGCAAAATACTCTTTTTGAAAATCAATTCTCTGGAATTCTACTGGGAATAACCCTAAAGTATTGTATAAATGCGTCCCGACAAAACCTGCCTGTCCTGTTATTCCTATTTTAATCATAATTATATTTTCTAATTGATTTCACACTGATAATAGCTGATCTAGCTACATACTGATTCTTACTAATTTCAAAAAATTAAAAAAATCTGTGTAAAACTTTTCTATTTAAAATAATCAATATCAAATCGATATTCATCTTGGATTTCTCCTAACAAATAATCTGCCATGACCAACAATTTAGCTCCTTCCTTAAGTGCTTGAATACTACTTACGTATCCTTGAGGAACATGAAGAACATCAAGTGTTTCAGCATTTACAATAAAAGAGAGTGATTTTAACCCTTTGGAAGGATTCTCCCAATTATCAATGGCAATCAATTCAATTTTAAAACTACCTTGTAAAACAGAAAACCACCGTTGCTCTGTGCGGTGTCCTTGCCACCCACGAACAAATGTGGTCTCCTTATTTTCTATAAGATAAATCCTTTTTATAGCCGTTGCATCAAAAGAATTATTAAATCGAACTGTACCTCTGGTATCAGAATGACTTCCTCCATTTATTATTCTCGGAACCATATTGTTTTTCGATTGATAATTAATGTCAATGTCTGCTGTCTGGAATTTGTTATCAGATTACTGAACACTAAAAACTGACTACTGAACACTAATTTTACCCGGGCATCTGAGCTACATCTTCTCCAAAAATTTCTTTTCTGATTAAAGGTAATGTTGCCAGTAATTTTTTCATTCCCTCTACGCCTTGTTGTTCTGTATTATGAGAATGATAATCTTCTATTATAGAAACGTCTTGTTCTCCTTCCGAAAAATATTGTGCATAATTCAAATCCCGGTTATCAGCTGGAATTCGATAGAAATCACCCATATCCTCAGCTTTAACCATCTCTTCACGCGTACACAAGGTTTCATACAACTTCTCACCATGACGGGTACCGATAATCTTGATTTCAGTATCCGACTTACACAATTCTTTTAAGGCTTGTGCTAAATCTCCAATAGTTCCCGCAGGGGCTTTATTCACAAATAAATCTCCCGGATTACCGTGTTCAAAAGCGAACAATACCAATTCCACCGCTTCATCTAGCGACATTAAGAAACGAGTCATATTCGGATCCGTAATCGTGATTGGATTCCCTTCTTGAATTTGTTTTAAAAACAATGGAATCACAGAACCTCTTGATGCCATCACATTCCCATAACGGGTTAAACAAACTGTCGTATCAGATAAATTTCTGGACGCTGCCACAGCTACTTTCTCCATCAAAGCTTTAGAAATCCCCATAGCATTAATAGGGTAAGCCGCTTTGTCAGTACTCAAACAAATTACTTTTTTAACTTTATTGGCTCCGGCGGCATCAATCACATTCTGAGTTCCAAAAACATTGGTTTTAGTTGCTTCCAATGGAAAAAACTCACAGGATGGCACTTGTTTTAATGCTGCAGCATGAAATACATAATCCACCCCACGCATTGCACGTTCTACACTACTATAATCACGAACATCTCCTATGTAAAACTTAAGCTTATCATTCTTCAAGTGATTACGCATATCGTCTTGTTTCTTCTCATCACGAGAAAAAATACGGATTTCTTTAAAGTGGTCGGTATGAAGAAAACGATTTAATACGGCGTTACCAAAAGAACCAGTACCACCAGTTATAAGGAGGATTTCATCTTGTATTTTCATTTTATTTTATTCTTTCTAAAAAAATTATTCTTGCTGATATTCTCATATCTAGTTCCTTATTGATTTTTAAAATTAAAAAAAATCTGCATTCATCCGCGTTTTTTTAATCTGCGCTCATCTGCGTAAAAATTTTCATTATGGTTTTATTTTAAAGATCCTATTTTTTTCTAACTGAGTTGGATAGTTAATTAATACTGCTTTATAAGGTCCTCTAAACACGAATAAACTTCCTGCAGCCACTCCGATCACACCGTGTTGATCAATCACTTTTTCAATATCGTCCAAAGAACCAGCACCACCTAATACAGTCATAGGAAGCGAAATTTTTTCACGTACTTTAGCGATTAAATCCAAATCGTAGCCTTTCATCACCCCATCCTTATCAATAGAATTGATTACTATTTCTCCTGCTCCCAATTTTTGCGCTTCTTCTACAAATTTAAAAGGATTGATTCCTGTGGCTTTTTTTCCATTGTGGGTATATACTTCGTACCCACCAAGTAATTTTTTCTTAACATCGAGAACCACAATAACGCTTTGTGCACCTACTCGATCTGAAATTTCGGTAATTAATTTGGGATTATGCAAAACTGCCGAACTCAAGGCAATTTTTTCAATACCAAGGCTAAAAATGCGTTGTGCTTGTTCTACTGTTTTAACCCCTCCACCATAACACAAGGGCATCATTGATTGACTAGCCAAACGCTCGATAAGACTGTAATTGGGTTCTTTCCCTAATACAGTTGCATCAATATCGAAAATTGCTAATTCATCAACCTCTTTCTCATTAAAAATTTTAACCGCATTTATGGGATCTCCTACGTATTTCGGATTTTTAAAATTCACGGTTTTTACCAAACCATTGTCATGAATTAAAAGACTTGGTATAATTCTAGGTCTAAGCATGCTTATAATTTTGCGAAATTATGTAATAAGGTTTCACCATAGTGATGACTTTTCTCTGGGTGAAATTGAATCCCGTACACATTTTCATGATGGGCTGCACAAGTAAATTGTCCTCCGTACTCAGAAGTTGCCAAGATATCAGCCGTATTGTTACATTCAAAATAATAAGAATGTAAAAAATAAAACAAAGCCTCTTTTTCTAATCCCTCAAATAATGGATTGCAGATTACAGGATGAACATCATTCCAACCCATGTGAGGGAGTCGGGTAACTTGCTGAATCTTGGTCTCGTCAAATTTCTTTATAGAAGCATCAATCCATTTCAATCCCTCCAGGGTTCCTTCCTCACTAGAATTACCCATCATTTGCATTCCCACACAAATACCAATCACCGGTACTTTTTTGACCATCACTAATTCGTCTAGTTTTTCGCGCATGCCAGACTTTATTAGTTCGGACATTGCATGATCAAAATGACCTACACCAGGTAAGATTATTTTTGTCGCATCTTCAAGATCTGCTGCTGTTCTTGCAATTTTGGTTTCAACATTAACTCTCTTGTACACATTTACAAAGGCATTCATATTTCCAACACCGTAATCAATTATAGTTATCATCTGAATAATCTCTTTTCTAAACCTAAAATAGACATTGCTTTTGCTCCTAATCTAATTAGTTTTATTTTATTTTTATAATCGTGAAAGGTTTTATTCTCTCCCTCGAATATTTCTTGTAATTCACTCACTGATAGGTCTAACTTATCAGCTACATATTCAAACTCTTTCTGTAAAAAATCTTCGCTTAATTCTGGTCTAGACACTCTTTCTAATGCTTCTTCTCTTGTCATTTGACCCGTTAGAATCAAACTCGAAAAATGGGCACGTCTTTTTTGGAAACCAAATTTTTTCGGTAACCAATAATCTTCATAAAATCTTGTAAATCGAGATTCGTGGTGTTTGTGCTGAAAAGGTTCCCAGCCAAATTTCTCCATTAATAATTTTTCTACATCTGTTTTGATATAGGGAACTAAATTTAGAGGTTTATAAACCTGCATCCCTAAAACATATCGGTAATACAATTTATAACTCAAAATATCCACTAACGGAAAAGTCTTAAGCGGACGTTTTCCAAACTTGGAATGGATGTCTTTCACCAACATGGTATCTATACCCGGAAAACCACCCCATTCTTCAGGTTCTCTGCAACATTCTGTAGAGAAATTCCCTCCAGTTAAAACGTACTTAATTTTATTTTTTTTAGCAAATTTATACAAACCCGAAAAAAAAGCATAATCCTGGGGCAAATCCTGATCGGCAATTTGAGATTTCAGAAAAGCTACCTGCAAGTCCTTCATTTCTTCCCAATTAATAACATCCGTATATAAATCCAATCCTAGACCATTACACAATTTCTCGATATTACCAACTGCTTTATCAGTATTCCATCCAGCATCAACGTGAAACAATAAAGGTCGTAACCCCATAATTTCTTTAGCAACATAAGCCACATAAGAACTATCAAGTCCACCACTTAAACCAATAATGCAATCAAAATCTTTTCCTCTTCCTTCTTTTTTAATTTTTTCTGCAACTACCATCAATTCAGCATGTCCTTTTTCATCTGTATTCCAATCAGGAAGGATAATATTTTGAAAATTATGGTAATAATCTGAAACCCCATTACCATCGAAAACGATGTTTGGGTCCGAAGTATCCATAATGGTTTGCGTGCAGATTTGGTAAGGTCTTCTATTCATCTTTTCTTTTTATTGATAATTTTCTAAAAAATAACTGAAGTATTGATCTTAGAAATATAATTCTAGACCATAGCTTCAAATATAACTTTCTTTTTACAATACTAGCGTTTGCCCCATGAACTCTTCTATTTAGTGTTACTTCATCACAATGCAAATTAGATTTAATTATATTTGCTGCCGTTGCAATCCATAAATCATGTGATTCTACATAATCAGGTATTGGCAGAATTAATGCTTTTAATTCTTTTTTTAAAGCCATAGCACAACCATAATAATTCTCTTTCCCTTTAAGTATATCAATGATATTGCTTAAATTTTTATCCGAAAATTTAGAATCTACACCATCGATATTAAAATCAATTTTACCTCCTTTTGAATCAACAAAATTAGAGTTTGTCGAAACTAACATAGCATCCGAATTTACCAGTTTGCTTTTCATCAAAGCTACTCTGCCATCTATCCAAATATCATCTTGATCGGACATAAAAATTATATCTTTAGTCGCCAATGATATTGAACGTCCGAAAGAAAAAACATGACCTCTATTAATTTCATTTAAAAATATTTTAACACGTTCATCATTAATTGACATAATGATTTCTAACGTATTATCAGAAGAACAGTCATCAACAATTATAATCTCGTCATCATGATGTAATTGTTTAATAATTGATTCTAACTGCAACTCGATAAATTTTGCGCCATTATATGATGCTAAGCAAACACTTATACTCATTTAGTATTTATATTATATTTTTTACCAACTCTTCCTAATATACCATCTTTTATAGCCTGAATATATTTTTTTAAATAATCCCATTTATCTGCCACAATAAAAACAGTTAAAAAATTATGTACCAGAGCCGAAACTATTTCCTTTAATCCCATTAAAAAAGGAACATGCTTACTTCTAAAAAAAAGAAATGAATTTCGAACTTTATAATATGACCTTAGTGAGCTATGAATGAAAATTCTCGTGAATTTTAAATCTACAGATTTATCCCCTATTGAATGTTTCATTATAGCCGTAGGAAGAACTCTGATAGGAATTCCTTTAGCTCGACATCTTAAACACCATTCAGTATCTACAAAATCAATAAAATAATCCTCATTCATAAGACCTACTATATCAAAAGTGATTTTTGAAACCGCACTCCCAGATGAAATTACAACATCTACTTCATAGTTCTTCAGGTCACTAATAACATCAAATTGTTTTAATAATCCAAATTTATTTAATCTATAACTAGGAAACTTAAAACCTATATTTTTATCATAAAAGACTGGAGAAAATACCTCCGGCACATTATTACACATATTATTTGTCAATTTTCGAATAAAATCATTTTCAATTTCAGAATCTTGATCAAAAAAGACAACAATTTCAGCACCTTTTTCCATGGCTAAAGTAATACCAATGTTTTGTGCTTTGGCTATACCTAAATTTTCATTTAAACGTATCAACTCAACATCTAAACTATTTGAAATATTCTCTATATAACAATTTTCAGTATTATCAACTAATATAACATTAGTATCACAAGATAAAATTGCTTTACAAATTCTTTCTAAATTAGGAATATCTGGTTTATAACAAACAATTACAGAATATATTTTCATCATAAAATCAGATTAAAGGCACTTCTTCATCTTTAACATTAGAATTATCTAATATCTTATACCAATACCACAGAATAATCAAAAGCCCGTAAGAATTAAACATTGTTGGATTTGTAATTGAATTCAACACATATATTAAAACTAAAAGTAGATACAAACTGTTTTTATTTGAATAGCAGAGTATTTTTTTTGTAGGAAAAATAATATAAAAATATAATAGTGGCGTAAGAATGAAACCAAAATACCGCAACATATCCAATGGGGTTAATTCTGTATGTGCTTTTATTGCTTGAACACCTTTTGAATAATAATAAGAAGCCAATCCTTCACCGAGAAAAAAATTAAAAAAATTCAAGTGATCAAAAAAAGATTCATAATGACCAATTTTAACGGTATTAGATGCCTCTTGTGTATCAAAAACTGACGTATTAGTTATTAAATAAGTAAATAGAATTGTCAATAATGGAATACTTATGGCAAAAAAAACAATCTTGGTTATAAATTTAGATTTGAAGAAAATAATCATTATCGTTGCACAAATTGAAGTCAAAACAGAGCCTCTAGAACCACTCACAAAGATAGTTGTGAAAATAATTAGAATTGCAATTAAGCTACTAAATTTTTTCTTTTCAACAAATGAAATCACATAAAGAATTAATGGCAAATACAGAAATGGAACTGTTCCTATATGAAAACTTATTAATCCTTCTTCTGCAAATTCCCTTAAACCATTAGAACCCGAACTATAGTTTTCAAAAAAAACATAATAGGGTCCCGAAAAAGGCATATCAATAAAAATAATTACTATTAAAAAAGAAAGTGCGGTATAAGCTGCTATTATTAGCCCAGACACTTTGGCTATCTTCTCAATATCAATTTTATAGTAAATAATCGGATAAATGAGGAACAATACCAGCACTGAAAAAAAAAATTGCTCTCTTAAAACAGAATCAACGTTATTAAAAAAAGAAAAAAGAAAGCCATACAAAAAAATAAGTAAAATAATAAACGGAGAAATTGTATTGAATCTATATAATTTATAATTAACTATAGTAAAACTTATAATTATAACAAATATTAATTTGTTAAAAAAAATTGTAGGAAATAACAAGGTAGAAATAAAATAAAGGTAAAAAAGTAATTTCACCCAATTATTAACCGAAATGAACTTCATAATAAAAAATTAATCATTAATAAAAAACTGATAAGCTTTTTTTAGTGTGACAATCTTAATCTATAAA
The DNA here is from genome assembly GCF_003970395.1 of Flavobacterium sp. GSP27. Lineage (NCBI taxonomy): Bacteria > Pseudomonadati > Bacteroidota > Flavobacteriia > Flavobacteriales > Flavobacteriaceae > Flavobacterium > Flavobacterium sp. GSP27. The sequence goes on from NZ_RYDP01000012.1 coordinate 67,333, forward strand.
TATTTAGCAAACAAATTGAAAAAAAATCATAATTAAAAAGAAAAATATTGTTATACAACAAACAAAATTCTAGTTAAGTAAAGAGATTGCTTTTAACTAAAAAAACGATAAGGGATTTGAATATCCATAGAAATACTAATAATTTAAATTGTTAAAACATTACAAATAAATGCAATTTAGTTTCTTTTCAAAAAGCTTTTAATAATTCTAACATAAAATACCCTTTGAATGAATTTTAAAAAATAATTTTTCTTAAAATTATTTAAATTCGCTTGGAGAGAATCATTCAAATTTAAATATTTATCAACAACTAATTTAATAGTCATATCGTCTAATATAAAATTCCTAAGAATTTCACCATCTAGATGATTATATTTTTTAAATTCATCTACCATCATTTCTTCAGTTAATTTAAGTTTATAAAATCTACCTGAACAATTATGGGATAAACTGGTAGAAAGTCTGTTAACAACGTATCCATCTGAAAAAGATTCAAAATAAGCGCGACTATCATAAACTATCACTGGCCTTCCACATGCCATTGCTTCATAAACCGAGCGTCCTAAACCAATGACAAGATCAACGTCATTTATTAGATCTTCTACATTCCAAACTGGGTTTGTATTTTTATTTAAATAAAAAAGAGTAATTCCCAAAGTATCACAAACTCTTTGTAAAAATTTATTTGCATCCTCCGATTGACATAAACTCAAAACATTTTTAAGTACTTTATTTAAATTTTTTTTGGAATAAAATTTAGACGTGTCAATACCATTCATTATCACAACAGATACAAATCCCTTAATTGCTAAATGATTTTGTACTTCTTGAGAGATAGCTATATGAAAATTAGCACACAAAGATGGCTGTTCTAACGGAGGATAAACCCCATGGCAAGTTTGTATTATAAAACCAAATCCCATTAAGACTTCAACACAAGTATTATGATTGGCTAAAATTAAATCATATTTTTTTTTACTTAGAAATTTAACTCCTAATTCTTTCTCCATTTTTGTAGAAAAATCACCTTTCATAAAAGTGAAATATTCTACGTCAAAACCTCTTGCGAGCAATTCTTTGATAATTGCATAAGTATAAGTCTCAGTTCCACCAGTTTGCACTAAATGATTACTTGCAATAAGAATTGATTTAATTTTTTTCATAATATTAATAATATCCAAAAGATTAGTAAAACGATAAATAGCTTCTTTAGATAATAAATAGCATTATCAACTTCACAACTTTTACAAAAAATGTATTATCATAAACATTTAACATTAGTTTCTTGAATAGATATCTATAATTTTAAAACAGATTGAAATTTTTGGATAACTGAAAACTACAACATTGATTATTGTTAAAATAATAGATTTTTTTTAATATGTTTTTTTCTTTAGTTTACTTTTAAAAAAAGAGCGTATGAAATTTCTTTCATTATTACTTAATCCAATAAAATAAATAGATGTTAAATTAATTGATGTGTAAAATAGTGATTTTACAAAAAAATTAAAATACGGATTGGATATCGAAATGAAAATAAAGTGTGAAGATAACACCAGAATAATCGTTACTATAAAAATTTTTAACAATACCTTTTGAAAAAAAGAATGAAGATTTAAATCTATTAAAAATCTCAAAAACAAAAGTCTACCTAATAACGTGATTGAGTTAATAACAATAATTACAATAAAAATAACAGTAGGATCGTTATACCGACTTAAAAATAAATAAGAAATTGGCAAGCAAAGGAATATAAAAGTCCCAATTGTTATTTGGTACCATTTTATGACACCTGTAGCTTGAGCACCAGTTACCAAAGGTCCTGAAACACAATCAATCAAAATATTTATTAAACACAAAACAACAAATTCTGAAGTATATCTTGGAGGATTTTTCAACCATAACTGCAAAATAAAATCTATATTATAAATAATTGGACAAGCTATTATAAACATTAAGAAGTAGGAGAATTTTGAACTCTGAAAAATAAGATTTAATGATTGCTCTTTATAACCTAAAGCATATTGCTTTATAATTTGAGGGTTTACTGCCATTTGAAAATTAGTGACAAAAACATGAACCGCAGATTGCACCTGCATACTTATTCCATAGGCTGCATTTAATAGTGTTCCAAAAAAAATATTTAATAATATATTAGAACCCTGACCTCTTGCTACCCCAGCTATATTCCCAAACAAACTCCATCCTGAAAAAGAAATTAATTCTCCATATAATTCTTTCTCGTAATAAAATTTATACTTCGTTTCTTTAAAATAAACTTTACAATAAATTTTGTGAGCATTACTTGAAATAAAAGAAACTAAAAAAAGCAAAAAAGAATAAAATATTAATTTATCAATATCAAAAACGACAAGAATATAAACAATAATCAATTTTAAAAAAACTTCAACAATACTCATATAAGCATAGACTTTCATCTTTTCTCTAGCAATAATTAAAGCGTCGTATGGAACTTGAATTGTACCTACAAAAAAAGTAAAAATAGAGAATTGGTAAACCCAATTAACTGCTGACATTCTATTGACCGGTAAATTCAATTTATTATTTACAAACCACAATCCAAATGTTTCTGCTAATAAAAAAAATAAAACACCAATGGATATATGAATGTTTAATGTTGCATTAAACGTCTTTTTCAATTGCTCTAAATCATTTTTTCCTATATCAAAAGTCAAAAAACGCTGTGTAGCCGCAGTCATCGCACTATTAAAGAAACTGAATAATGTAACTATTCCACCCACTATACTGTAAATTCCATAATCTTGAATTCCTAAAGCGTTTAAAACTATTCTGGACGTGAACAATGTGACTCCCATAGTTAAAAGCATTCTAATGTATAGAAAAGCAGTGTTTTTAGCTATAAGTTTAGAAGATGACATTTGATTTTGGTAATTTTCTTTTTTTCAAGTATTCATTTCAATAATAAAAATATCGAAGCTATTAAATAAATTTGGTTATTTCTTAGAAATTTTAAATCTTAATTTTTATGTAAAATAAATAATATTTTTAAGAAGTCTTTTAATTTTGAACTGTCAATTAATATTCTTGATCTTAGAATAAATTCAATAAAATTAAAAATCTCCATAAAGTCATTTCTAATAAAATGACAACTTTTAAGGATTTTATCCCAAAATGGAATAGCTTTCTCCGATTTGTAAAAATGATTTAATTTAAAGGTAAAGTGATGAAAACAGACGCCTTATTATCAATACTAAAACGGTTAAAAACCCCGCCAGAAAACCACCCAAAACCAAACCTTTTACTTTCCCAAATTTTTCTTTCTTCAAAGGCAAAATCGGTCTGTCAATTACCTGAATTAGTGGTGTTTCCTTACGCAACGTTACTTTCGCCAATTCGCTTTGTTTGACTAACTCGGTAAGTATGGCGGTATTGGCTTGCACATCGACCTGCCTGCGGGCAGAAGGAGCACGGCGAACATTCATCGCAGGATTCAAACCAAAAGTATTGTCATTGGCAACAGCAACACCAGTAATCGCACCATTCAATTCTCTACGGATAGAATCGGTTTGACGTTCCAAAATATCCATATTCATTCGTGCTTTTTTACTTTTGGTCGTGACATAAAAATCAGAAACTTCTTTGACAAGCGCTTCCGTAAAATACTTGGAAAACAATTCATTAGTAGAAGAGACATCTATGTTAATAATAGCAATTTTTTTGTCTTTTTGCCCAACAGCCAATCCGGTTTTAGACAAATCTTGATATACCACACCCAAGATACTGTCATGTACACGGGTAAAATGGGTACGCTTGGTATCGGGTAAAAACTGGATGGTTGCAAATTTTGGTTTGTCATTCCACTTTTCCCTCCAGCCCTGATTTTGTATGTACATCTCCGCCAAAGAAATGGTTTTTCCATCCACTACAACGGGGCTCAACAAGGTTTGCTCTACCATCGCACGGGACTTAAACAATTCGGTCAAATTAGAACCGGTAAAAATACTTCCTCCACCGCCGCCAAGGTCTATACCAAATGAACTCGCCAAACCTAAGGCTCCTCCTAATCCGCCTCCTGATTTTTCATCTTCTAGTGCGAAGGACAAAGTAGCTGTATATACCGGTTTTTTTATAAAAGAATAGGCCAATCCTAAAGCTGCCCCTATAACTCCTGCTAAAACAATAATTTTCCATTGCCCAAGCAAATAAGAAAACCATTCTCTTCCTTTTTCAATAAGTTCTTTTAACGATATTTCATCGTTTGGTATTTGTTCGTTCATTTTTCGGTTTTCTGTTATCCGTTGTCTGTTAATCAGCCTGCCCCGAGTTTTTACCGAGGGGTCACTTCGAGTGATTTTATAAAATAGCGACAGCAGTTGCATAAAATTGTATCGAGAAGTAGATTATTGATTTTTCATTTCCTTTGGATCTGGTTCAAAAATATAAAGTGCTGAATTTTCGATTCCCTTTAGGACTAGAGCAAAAACTAAAGATACCTACTTAAAAGCGGTCAAAATAAGTAACGCTAAACTTGACATTACACTTCCTATTCCTACCCATTCCCCGGCACTCATTTTTTTAACTTCCGGTTTTTCTGGCACTATAATTTGAGAACCTGCAGTCACTTTAGGATACGTTTTTATGAATAAGAAAGAGCTTACTACATCTGCTTTACCATTTGGATAAATAATGTAGGCTTTTTTCTTCCAACCCTTGGCATCGATACCACCAACAGCATCTAAGTAATAATTAAATCCTTTTCCTTTTGTATAAGGAATCTCCGAAGTTAACAATACATTACCTGCCACTTTAACCCCTTCATTGTAAGTTGCCACTTCAATCTCATCACCGGGAAACAAAGTTACATTGGTGTTGCTTTTTGGATTTTCAACAATGGCTTTCCAATCCACTGGTATGGTGGCAAATTTTAAATCTTCTTTTAGTTTTTTAGTAAGCTTGTTTTGGATACTGTCTTTTTTACCCAAATTCATATTTACATTTTCCAATGCTTCTATTTGTTCGGCTTGAATGGGTCTCTTGATCTTAACGCCCTCTATATTGGCAACTGATGTCAAGCCACCTGCTCGTGCAACAATATCATAGACTTTGTCTTTTTTAGTTGCCAAAACATATTTCCCGGAATAATGGACCGCTCCGCTGATAGTGACCATTTTTGGTTTATCATAAACGGCCATTTTACGGATATTCACCACATCAAAAGGCTTCAAATCAAAGTTCTTTAACTGTTCATTGTTATCAGCCGTAATTTCGATATTAAATAGTTCCGCTTTATTCGGATTGGCATCGTCTATTTCTTCCGATTGAATCATTCTTGCTATCTCAACTCTCTTAGAAGCCGATCCTGTTAATCCACCAGCTTGAACCAATAGATCATTTAAGGTTAAGTTTTCATGATACTGATAAACACCTGGTTTTTTAATCTCACCATCAATGGTTATTTTAAAGTCTTCAACAAAATCTAAAATTGAATACACCGTTACGATGTCTTCTTTAAATAATGCAACATCCGCTTCTAGATCCCCTGCTAAGGCTTTGGCTAAATTTACATTGACTATTTCCGTGGTCAAATCCGATTGTAGTCGAATGATTCTCGCTCTGTTGCTATACGCATCTTCTTTTAGACCTTCCGCCTTTGCAATCAAATCGGAAACACGCATTCCTTCATAAAAAGAATACGTATCCGGTCTAAAAACGGCACCGTCAATTTTGATACGGTTTTCAAAACGATTCAGAATTTTAGTCACTCTAAACACATCCCCGGACAACGGTTTATAAGTATTAAATTCTGCAAATTTTACATCTCGAACTTTAAATTCTTTAGCTGTTTTTTGCAATACATTTACCGAAGCAGTGTACGCCAATTCATTGAATCCTGATGCAAAAGACAGTAAATCTGCAAATGTCTCCCCTTTTTTCATTTCAAAAATACCAGGACGTTTTACCTGTCCCTCGACGGTAACCCTTTGATTGTAAGCCGGAATTCGAATGACATCATTATCCTTTAATCCCACATTATCCGATTGATTTCCATTGACAAGGAAGCGGTAAATATCAATGTTTTTGTATACTTTATTATCCCTTAACAATTCAATATTTCTGTAACTGCCGTTTTTTCCCGGGCCACCACCTAAAAATAACGCATTATAAACGGTTGCCAAAGAAGATATCGAATAATTACCCGGTTGTTTACTGCCAATTATCGTTACTCTAATCGTTCTGATGCGACTTAAAGTCACTGCGACTTGAGATTGTCCTGATCCCACTGTACTATACACTCTTGCGATTGCACCTTTTATTTTTTGGGTAGCAGCCTCAATCGTCATTCCGGAAACGGAAATCTGACCTACATATTGAATGGTTATTTTACCCTCTGTAGATACTGGAATACTAGCATTAAATTCTTGTACTCCATACACACTAACCTGCACTTCATCACCGGGTCCCAACACGTAATTTACAGGCGTAGCCAATTTTAAATTGGGTTCAAAATTTAAGGTAGGATTATCGAAAAGCTCCGAACCAAAAATTAAAGCATTTAGGGTATCTTTTACTTTCGTATTGACGATTTTTTCTTGTTTTCTATCTTCCGTATCACTGGAATTACTAGTATTTGAAACGCCTGTTTGCAAGGACAGACCAGCAATTCGAGTTCTTAATTTAGCAAACTCCGAAGCGGGCATTCCTTTGGCTAGAGCCATAGGTTCTGCTTGTTCAATCGTCATATTGTTTGTTTGCAGCTGTGTTTTTATTTTTGCGATGTCGCTATCGATCAAATTATCCACTTTTAAAGTACTCAAATCAGTACTTTTTAACAAGTCCTGTGCAAGTACGTGGGAAGATTGGAAAAAAGCAAACAACAATAAAAGAGCAACAATTATTTTTCTCATAAGTAATGTGTAAAAATGTGTATTTTTTTAATTCGAAATATTTTAAGTACTATTTTTTTAAATAAGTAATAGCTAAAATTTAATGTCGTGTTTTACTAAAATTCTAAATTTATTTGCCATAAATTTCAAAGATCGGCACAGATTAATTCGCCACGTAGCTTTAAAAATCGTTTTAATTCATCCAATCTGTGGCAGAAAACTCTTTTTAATAATTGCCACAATATATTTTTCGTGTTACTTATACTATTTTTTAAATAACAAGAAACCCGTTGGGCGTAATGAATAAATTCCCATTAATCTTAAAGAAAAAATTGATGCACAGCACATAATTTTAAAATAGAAGTAATAACCATGGTATAATGTCGTATTTTAAAATCAAGATAAAATTATGTAACAATATAATTTAAAGCTGTTTTACTTAAAGTTAATTCTTTTGACTTTACGACTTTTAAACTTTCGACTTACTTATGTTTCTATGTGGTCAAAAAATTAAACAAATTGAATTACACCCAAGGGGTTAACTAGAATAAAACAAACAACTCTTTATCGTTTTTATTGTAGGAAGTTCTATTTTCTCTATCTTAATTTTATTCTGTACCACAAATCTGTGTCAAAAGTTTTAATTATTAGTTTATTAAATCCTAAAATTATCTCGATTTGTATTTTTTTAATACAATAAATCAGAGTTCTCTCTCCAATTGACTATAAAATTCTTAACATCCTGAGACCTTTCTTTTTGCAAAATCAAATTAGTGGTATCCGTTGTTAAGGGAGCTTTTTCCGATTTTTTTGAAAGCGGTACGATTAAGCAAACGCGTAATTTAGTAAATTCTGAAGCGGGCATTCCTGTCGATAAAGCTAGAGGTTCGGCCTGATGAATAGTCATATTGTTGCTTTTCAACTAAGCTCTACTCTTTTCGAGAGCAGCATCTGATAAATTGTCTACTGGCGGAGTACTCCAATCGGCAGTTTTTAATATATCCTGAACGCTTATCTGGACAGAATGAAAGAGGATTAAAAGGACACTACGGCAGTACCTATTATTTCCATAATTGTTTTTCAAGTATTTTAAATTCTAAAGGGGAACACTATTACCTTATAACGAACCGCTACACCCAATTCTTTATTTTTATAAAAGCTTCGCTGCTCAAAATCCCATTTTACAGTTATTTTGTGCGGCTTGCGCAAAAGTAGCAATTTTTATAGCATTAGAAATAAAAAGGTTTACAATTAATCTTTTCTTAACCGATTAAACCTTTTTTCTTTTAAATGGTTAATTGGTTAATCGTTTAACTGGTTAATCGTTTACTATTTCGTTAACCGATTACACTTTTTTCTTTTAATGGTTAATCGTTTAAGTGGTTAATTGTTTAATCGGTTAACTGGTTAATCGTTTACTATTTCGTTAACCGATTACACTTTTCTCTTTAAATGGTTAATCGTTTAAGTGGTTAATTGGTTAATCGTTTACTATTTCGTTAACCGATTAAACCTTTTTCCTTTAACGTTTATTTATATCCCAGTTTTTTTCGATTTTCCCATTTCTTTTGCTCTATTTTTTCTTCAATAAATTGATCCATTACAGTATAAATTTCCATCAATTGTACATCGTGTTCTCCAAGGCGTTGTTCCAAATCATTTTTCAATTCCATGATTTGTTCAGAAAGATGACTTTGCAAACTAATTGTTTTTCTGATTTCTACAAAGGCACGCATAATGGCGATATTAGTTTCAACTGCTTTTTTAGATTTTAAAACCGTACTAAGCATTGCAACTCCTTGTTCACTGAAAGCAAATGGGGTTTGAGGGCTAAACTTTATTGATTCTGGTAGGTTATCACAATTTGTGATAAGCTCCTGCCATTCTATTTTATTGAGTTGAAACATAAAATCATCAGGAAATCGATAATCGTTTCTACGCACTGATTGTTTTAAACTTCTTGTTTCCACTTCATATAGTGATGCTAAATCAAAGTCAAGCATAACTTTTACTCCACGAAATTCATAAATTTTTGATTGAAATAAACTTAAATCCATATCTAGTTCTTTTCATTGGTTAATTGGTTAATCGTTTAACTGGTTAATCGTTTACTATTTCGTTAACCGATTAAACTTTTTTTTCATCGATTAACCGATTAAACCTTTCTTAAACGATTAAACTTTTCTCATCGATTAAACGATTAAACCTTTCTTAAACGATTAACCCTTTCTTAAACGATTAACCCTTTCCTACTACTCGTATAATTTTCCAAGCAATGTTGCAGGGTCAATATTCAATTTTGAGAAAGCAAACCATTTTTTGCCTAAGTCTTTAAGTGATGCTCCTATATGATACACTTCCGTTTCATCGATTATCAAAAAACGATCATGTGATTTGGAAAATTGCTTAATTTCGACAAGTTCGTATTGGGAATTGAACCGCTCTAAATCGAGTTTTAACTGTTTAGTAATGTCTTTTGTGTAAATAATAACGCCAACTCCTTTTTCTCTCTTTGACAACTGTATTAAAACAGTTTCGTCTACGAAATTATCAATAAGAAGGATCGATTTTTTTGCAGATTTTATCAGTCTGGAAACAAAGGAATGTGCATCGAAAATTTGTCCATCATAGAAAATCCCTTGATTAGGAGACAAATTTGTTTTTAAAATCAAATCAAATTCATTGTTTTTATTTTCCAAAGAACCTACTTTTTTTTCTAAAACATCCATTCGATGATGAATAGCATAGCCTTTGAGCAGATAGTTTTTCAGAATTTTATTTGCCCAAATACGAAACTGAACCCCTCTATTTGATTTCACTCTATAACCTAAAGACATAATCATGTCCAAATTATAAAACTCTACTTGATACGTTTTACCATCACTAGCAGTTGTCGCAAATTTTGCGACAACTTGAATTCCTTCAAGTTCTTCTTTGAGTGCATTAGAAATATGCTTGCCTATAGTTTTAATATCACGATCAAACAAATCAGCGAGTTGAATTCGATTTAACCACACCGTATCATCTTCAATACGAACCTCAATTTGGCTTGTCAGAATTTCAGATTGATAAATGATGATTTCGTTGTTCATTATTTTCTGCTTGCTTGGTTGTTTTTTAAATGGTTAATGGGTTAATCGTTTAACTGGTTAATCGTTTACTATTTCGTTAACCGATTAAACTTTTTTTTAACCGATTAACCTTTTTTCTCTCTTTGACAACTGTATTAAAACAGTTTCGTCAACGAAATTATCAATAAGAAGGATTGATTTTTTTGCAGATTTTATCAGTCTGGAAACAAAGGAATGTGCATCGAAAATTTGTCCATCATAGAAAATCCCTTGATTTAGGGGAAGAGAGGTATTTAACAAAATTTCAATTTTCTGGTCATGCTCAAAAATCTTTTTCTCGATATTTTCAATTCTATTCTGAATCGCATAGCCTTTCAACAAATAGGATTTCAAAGTATTAGTTGCCCATATCCTGAATTGTGTCCCCGTTTTTGACTTCACTCTATAACCGACGGAAATAATCACATCGAGATTGTATAGCTTAACTCTTCGCTTTATCTTTCTAGAACCTTCTTGTTGAACTGTCAAGTATTCCTTGATAGTTGAAAATTCGTCTAGTTCCCCTTCTTTGAAAACATTATTAATATGGAGACTAATATTTTGTTTTGTTGATTGAAATAAATCTACCATTTGTAATTGAGTTAGCCACACAGTCTCATCTTCTATGCGAACCTCAATATGGCTTGACAGCATTTCTGCCTGATAGATAACTATTTCGTTGTGCATTATTTTCTGCTTGCTTGGTTTTTTAAATGGTTAATCGTTTAACTGCTTAATCGTTTACTATTTCGTTAACCGATTATACTTTTTTCTTTAAATGGTTAATGGGTTAAGTGTTTAACTGGTTAATTGTTTACTATTTCGTTAATCGATTAAACCTTTCTTAATCGATTAAACTTTTTTCTCATAGATTAAACGATTAACCTTTTCTTAACCGATTAACCCTTTCCTAACCGATTAAGCGATTAACCCTTTCCTAACCGATTAAACTTTTCTTAACCGATTAAACTTTTCCCTACATCTTAACTTGCTTAAATGCATTTACATTCTCCAAAAACCAATTGTAGGTTCTCTGGATTCCTTCTTCCAGCTGCACCTGATGTTTCCATCCTAGTGCGTGCATTTTGGAGATGTCCATTAGTTTTCTGGGGTACCGTCCAGTTTGCTGGTTCCAAGGGACCTGTGAGCAAGTATTCCTCTTTCAAGGGCTGTGGTGCCAATTTAGGATAGATGCACGAACTTCCCACCATTCCATTGTGTCCTGCGATATATATTTTTGAGGCGGTGTCCATTACTGTAATAATTCCGGTTTTTCCTGTTCCAATGCATTGTATACATTCTTAACATCTTGAGAACTATTTTTTTGAAGAATCAAATTAGCAGTATCCGTATAGACGAAAATAGTGTTTTTCATTCCCACAAACGCCGTATAATTTGTATTGCCAATCACCATATTTCCATTGGGATCAACAGGATGCCCCGTTGCCACTAAATAGTCGTACACCGATTCAAAAGAACCCAAGTCCGACCATGAAAATTCAGACACGACCACTTTTATCTTTTTACTGCGCTCCATTACCGCATAATCAATACTGATGGATGGTATATCCATGGATAAAGCCAAATCTAGATTTCCATTACTGTTGTTGTCCCATGCAATTTTAGATTTTTCATAGACTTCCGGATTATAGGTCTTTAATTCCTCCAGAAAAATGCCTGCTTTGAAACAAAACATCCCGCTGTTCCATAAAAAATTGCCTTTAGAGATAAATTCCCTCGCGGTAACTTGGTTTGGTTTTTCCCGGAAGGAAACTACATCCTCACCCTTGCGCTCAATATACCCGTATCCCGTTTCTGGTTTCGTCGGAATAATACCGAAAGTAACAATAAAACCGTTAGAAGCCTTTTCTACTGCTTCCTGAATCGCCTTATTATAGTGTTCCATATCGCCTATAATATGATCCGAGGGCGTCACGATTAAAATAGCCTCCGGATCAGAAGCTAGTGCAGCAAAAGCGATGGCTGCAGCCGTATTTCGCGGAGTAGATTCAACAATATCGATATATGGAGTATTGGATTTTTCTAGAACGTGCCGACTTAAATGACAGTTATCACTATTTCCTACAACCATAATCTGGTCCACCAAAGTACGATTGCGCTCCACGGTCATTGCAAATAACGATTTACCTTCAAATAAATCTAAATATTGTTTGGGTTGACTTTTGCGAGATAGCGGCCACAATCGGCTTCCCACTCCTCCGGTAAGGATTACATGTGTTACTGCAGGCTGTTTTTTCATAGTGTTTTTTGTGCAATTAGTGCTTATAAGTGATTTGACGCCTCGATTTGGGGTTTACAAAACAGCCTATTGGCGACTATTTTAATTATATTTTTATTTAGACAGGAATCAAATTAAATTCCCTTCTTTTCTTTCGCTTCTTTTTTAAAGTTTCGAGTTAATGACTTAAAAAACTTAGTATGAAGACTACTAAACGCAAACTTCTTTGCTGTAATGACTTGAATACTTTAGAGTACAGTGAGAGGATGAAATGTTTGAATTTTAGAACATAAACACGCCCCTAACCTCTATAGCTCCACTTTTCACCACTCAGCATTCACTAAAAAACACTACTTCTCTTTCATCAGTTCTTTCTCTGTGACTTCTTTTCGCAAGCTGCTACTTGAAAAACGATGGTCTCGTATATTAAAAAAAAGCACGATCCCTTTTTCTTCACAGTAGTTTCGTCCCGTAAAATTCTTGTCTTTATATTCATCTCCTACGATGCGGACATCAATTTTGAACGCACGTAAAATATCCTCCAGATCTTGCTCTGTTGCATAAGGAACTATTTCATCTACATGCTTACAGCCTTTGAGTTGAATATAGCGTTCAACCACAGATTGGGTAGGCCTGTTTTTTTCAGGACGATCGATAGTAGGATCTGTTTGCAGTCCCGCAATTAAATAGTCACACTGTCCTTTTGCTTCCTCTAACATTTTGATATGTCCGGCATGCAACAAATCAAAAGCACTGAATGTTATCCCTATTTTCATGTTTTCTACTATTATGGTTTGAGTCCGAACGGTACTATTTACAATCTCCCATCGACTGCATCCCCTAAAACTCCTTTTACATCATACAACACACTAGTTTCTTTTTGTAACTGTGACAAATCTATCGCTAAAAAGGCAGCATGCGCCACTCCTAACACAATGGCATCAAATTTTTTATTGGGCACTGTAGCGGTTGTTTCTAATTGGTATTCGTGTTGTACTTCTGATGGGTTTGCCAAGGGATCATAAATGGTGATGACAATGCCATAATCCGCTAACGCAGTGATTACATCCACAATTTTGGTATTGCGCACGTCGGGACAGTTTTCTTTAAAGGTGATGCCCAGCATTAAAAGTGCCGCACCATTTATAGAAATGCCCTTTTTGATCATCAATTTTACAATTTGAGACGCTACATATTCTCCCATACTGTCATTTAGGCGTCTTCCTGCTAATATAATTTCAGGATGATATCCAAATTCTTGTGCGCGTTGTGCCAAATAATAGGGATCTACCCCAATACAATGTCCGCCCACTAATCCGGGTTTGAAAGGCAGAAAATTCCATTTGGTGCTCGCTGCTTCCAAAACGGCATGCGTATCAATATTCATTAAATTAAATATCTTGGCCAATTCGTTTACAAACGCTATATTGATATCGCGCTGTGAGTTTTCAATTACTTTGGCGGCTTCGGCTACTTTTATACAAGGAGCCAGATGTGTTCCTGCCGTAATAACAGATTGGTATAATTCATTCACTTTTATTCCGATCTCCGGCGTGGAACCAGAAGTCACTTTCAGAATTTTCTCGACCGTATGTTCTTTGTCTCCGGGATTAATTCGTTCCGGGGAATAGCCGGCAAAAAAATCAACATTGAATTTTAATCCTGAAAATTTTTCTAATACAGGCACACATTCTTCCTCAGTTACACCAGGATAAACAGTGGATTCGTAGATAACGATATCGCCTTTTTTTAAAACCTTTCCCACCGTTTCAGAGGATTTGTACAAAGGCGTTAAGTCTGGACGATTATTTTTGTCTACCGGAGTTGGCACCGTGATGATGTAATAATTGCAATCCGCAATAGCAGTGCTTTCTGAAGATACTATTAATCCGTTTGTAGCTGACGATTTTTCGACTACGCTCTGCCTCTCGACTGCGCTCGAGGTGACAAAACTTGAGACTAATACCTTGCGTAATACTTCATCCGAAATCTCCAGTGTAGTATCCGTGCCTGATTGTAAGGATGCTACCCGAGAGGCATTGATATCAAATCCCACAACAGCATATTGAGTTGCAAATAATCGAGCCAATGGAAGTCCGACATACCCTAATCCAATTACCGCTATTTTTATACTTGAATTCATTTTTTTTTAAACAATTACAATTGAATTGTACATTTTAACCTACCGCTTCGCGACTTCAACTCACATTAATGAGCTGAAAAAGTCATAGATAATAGAGGCAAATATAACTAGAATATGTTGCCGTTTTATTTTTTATTTCTCCTCTGAAACACAAGAAAACATAAAAAAAGACACAAATAACTAGCAATCAATACAAACCATTTGCGAAATCCATTTAAACCCAGATTAAAAATCACCTAAATCAGTGACTAAAAAAAGACGCCCTACCAAACCGACTTTAACTATACCGTACCATACTATAAATGTATCGTCTTTTTGTTTTTTGATAAGAACGGATATTTCCTTTTGAACCAGTAAGGCATTACGGTTTGTTACCCTTAAAAACTTACTTTTATTCCCGTTGCGTGTAATTATACCAAACGTCAGTTCGAGTGCGAAGCGTATCGAGAACCGTTTTTATATACCAAACGTCAGTTCGAGTGCGAAGCGTATCGAGAACCGTTTTTAATTTAAAATTTTCTTGTTCTCGATACGATCCCGCCCAAAAGCGGAATCACTCGAACTGACGGAAAATTATCATCAAAAATTAATTATACCCAACAGCTTAACTTTCTTACTTTTCTTACTGGCTAAAAAATCAATCCTAAAATGAACCCTTTCATCAGGACCGTGTTCTTTACACTGTATCGATAAAACTTTTTTCGGTTCTGTTAAAAATCAAAACTCCCACTAAGAACACCAGTACCGTAATCAAAAAGGTATATCCCAATCCCAAAACAGATATGTGTCCAACATCCAGCAGCATGTATCGTGTCGTTTCGATCACATACGCCAAGGGATTGTAGGTTATCAGCCAGCCGTAATCCGGCAATTTTTCTTTGATGAGTGCCATTGGGTACATCACGGCGGACAAATACATCAATAATTGCACTCCAAAACCAACCAAATTACTAAAATCTCGGTATTTAGTGACTAAGGAAGAGATAAACATTCCCAGTCCCAATCCTAAAACTCCCATCATAACGATCAGTAGTGGAAAAAACAAAGTCGCTGTATTCATCCCTATGGCAGCTCCTTGGGCATAATAATAGCCGTAAAAACAAATGAATATAAAAAATTGAATTCCAAACTTCAATAAGTTGGAAACAACAATAGACAGCGGTACAATAATGCGAGGGAAATATACTTTCCCAAAGATACCTGCATTACTGCCAAAGGTATTCGAGGTACCATTGAGACAGGCCGTGAAGTAATTCCAAACGGTAATCCCGGCCAAATTAAACAAAAAAGGCGGCACGGTTCCGGTATTGATACCCGCAACATTATTGAAAATAATAGTAAAAGTAATGGAGGTAAACAGCGGTTGTATAAGGTACCAAAGTGGCCCTAAAACCGTTTGCTTATAGACGGTCACCACATCCCTTTTTACAAAAAGCAGCAGCAAATCTCTATACTGCCATACTTCCTTCAGGTTAAGGGAGAAAAATTTATTTTTAGGTGTTATTTCAAACAGCCAAGTGGTGTTTTTTTGTTCGGAATCGTTCATTGGTTCATGCTAAAATGCTACTTTTTGTTGTTCTTTCCGTGCGAAAAAAGCTCAATTTTCTACTGCTAAACTCAATTGAATTCTTACGAAGCAAATATAAATAATTTGCATTAAGTATTGTTTAAAAAACAACTTGTTCACATAATTCTTTTTTGCTGCGTCAGAATCGTGCGGAACAGTAGCGCCACTTAAATGGTTCTCCAGAAACACTTTCTTTGCTTGCGAATCCTGCAACACACCCACGCCATTCCATGCAGGAACGGCATTTATCAATCGGATTACGGTGGTGGCAATTTATTGACTGGAAACATTCGTGAACATCATGTGTAATTATACCAAACGTCAGTTCGAGTGCGAAGCGTATCGAGAACCGTTTTAAATTATACCAAACGTCAGTTCGAGTGCGAAGCGTATCGAGAACCGTTTTTAATTCAAAATTTTCTTGTTCTCGATACGATCCCGCCCAAAATCGGGATCACTCGAACTGACGAGTATGATCATCAAAAATCAATTACAATTGCATGGGTACTTCCATCAACAGGATTTCGGCACTAGCGGAATTAGCGGTAATTTTAATAGCATTAGTATCCCAGATTCCTACTCCGTCTCGCTCGTTTAAAGCAATGTTTCCTATGGCAAAATCGCCTTTCAAAACAAAAGCGTAGATTCCATTTCCGGGTTTTTTTAATGCATACGTGGCAGCAAAATCCTTTTCGAATTTCCCTATATGAAACCACGCATCTTGATGAATCCAAACACCTTCATCCTCAGGATTTGGGGATAGAATTTGTTGGAGTTTATTGTGACGGTCGTTTAAATCTAAAGTAACTTGATCATAACGAGGCGTTACATTTTTTTTATTTGGATAAATCCAAATCTGCAAAAATTTAACCAGCTGGTCTTTATTTTTATTGTATTCGCTGTGAAAAATTCCGGTACCGGCACTCATGGCCTGAATATCCCCTTCCTTGATTACGGTAGTATTGCCCATACTGTCATGGTGTTCTAAATCGCCTTCGAGCGGAATAGAAATAATTTCCATATTGTCATGCGGATGTTTCCCAAAACCCATCCCTTGATTGACTCTGTCATCATTGAGCACGCGCAATACGCCAAAATTCATTCGCTCCGGATTTTGATAATTCGCAAAACTAAACGTATGATAGGATTCCAGCCAACCGTGATTGGCATGACCCCGCGTGTTTCCTTTGTGCAAAACAAAATGCGTAAGTACTCCTTTTGTATTTTTATCTGTATTTTCCATTGTTCTATTCTTTAAAAATATAATGCAAAGGTGCGTCAAAAAAAAGGCAGCTGCATTGAACCAGGACAAGAAATGAAAAATTATGAGACTTTAAAGTTTTGTCATTTTGGTTCTCACTTTACTTAAAAACTCAGCCGAAATCCCCAGATAAGAAGCAATGTAATGCTGGGCAACGCGCTGCGATAGTGTGGGATAATGTTCCAGAAACTCTATGTATTTTTGGGTCGCTGTTTTAGAAATAGTATGAAACAAACGGTCTTGCGTAACGGCCAGACTGCGCTGCATCAGGATGCGGAACGCGCGTTCAAACTTTGGTGCTTTGGCAAATAATTCTTCTTTTGCTTCCGGGCTGAACAGCAAAAAATCACAATCTTCCAACGTTTCGATATACACACGGCTTGGTGCATCTTCGTATATACTAAAAGAAATATCGCTCACCCACGCATTCTCGAGGGCAAATTGCAGAATAACTTCAAAACCATTGTCGTCAATATAATATTTCCGGACACAACCTTTGATGACAAAAGCTTCAAAATGGCACATTTCGCCTTCCTGAAGTAAAACCGTTTTCTTAGCAACGGTTTTATATTCCAGCAAAGAATTGAAAATTTCTAATTCTTTGGGTTCAAAAGTGACATAACGACTTATGTTTTTATTAATTTGGGAATACAATAGTTTCTCGTTTAGAATTTAAAGATAGCTAAATACCCTTAAAAAATGACTCGTAAATATATTAAATTAGCAAGATTTCCTCAAAAAACAAAATCTGCTCTCGATTAAATTCCTATTTTTGTTCCAATAAAAACATAATAAAAAAATTTATGCTCATTATAGGAATTGCAGGTGGTACAGGAAGCGGGAAAACAACCGTTGTACATCAGATTATGAATGAATTACCACAGACAGAAGTTGGTATTATTTCACAAGATTCATATTACAAAGAAAATCACGGACTCTCCTTTGATGAAAGAGCATTGATCAATTTTGATCATCCCCGAGCCATTGATTTTGAGTTGCTAGTGGCCCACCTCAAAGAATTAAAGGAAGGAAATAACATTCACCAACCCGTTTATTCCTTTGTAACCCACAACAGGTCTGACGATACCGTTTTTACTCATCCCAGAAAAGTGATGATTGTAGAAGGAATTTTAATCTTGGCCAATCCCGAATTAAGAGAATTATTTGATGTAAAAATATACGTTCATGCCGATTCTGACGAACGATTAATCCGACGCATGAAACGCGATATAATGGAACGTGGCCGTGACATGAATGAAGTCCTTAACAGATACCAAACCACATTAAAGCCAATGCACGAGCAGTTCATTGAACCAACCAAGGCATTTGCGGACATCATTATTCCAAATGACAAATACAACACAGTAGCCATTGATGTGGTGCGCGCAGTAATAAATCAAAAAATTCTGTGATTTAGTTGTAATTTTAACAGAATAAGTATTAGGAGCTATTTCCCGCTTTCCGTTGCAATCTTTTAGTAGGTGAATCTTCCTTCGTCAGTATCACCTACTAAAAGGATTTCCACTATAATCGGGGCTAAAAAAAATAAAAAAAATGACAAATCCATATAAAGACAAACCTTGGTTTAAATTCCTGAGCAACAAATATGTCTGGGTCCTGTTGTTCTTTTCGTCTTGGATGATTTTTCTGGACAACTATTCGTATTTTGATCATCGCATTTTAGACAAACAAATTAAAGATCTGGAAGACAATGCAGAATATTACAAAGACGAAATAAAAAAAGACAAAGAGAATATCAAACAATTAAACAATTCCGAACAAATAGAAAAATACGCCCGAGAAAAATACTATATGAAAAAAGATAGTGAAGACATTTACATCATCGAATTTGAAGGCGACACGATTCAAAAATAAAATCCCATTCCCAACCATTCCCAAAGGGAAGAGAGTGTACAATTTATAGTAATTATTAAAAACAGAACACCAAGTTTCGGTTCCCTCTCCTATGACGAGGACTGGAGTGAGGAAAATGACTAACAAAATGGATACAAACCTTTTCGATGATTTCAACCCCATTTCCTCCAAACAATGGAAACAAAAAATCCAATTTGAACTCAATGGAGCGGATTACAATGAAACCGTAGTTTGGAATTCTCCGGAAGACATTCAGGTAAAACCTTTTTACCACAAAGAGGAGTTTACAAAAGTATTCCCCGTTTCCACAAAAGCAACAGAATTTAGAATTTGCCAAAATATATTTGTCTACGACCTTGAAAAATCAATAGAACGGGCATTAGACACATTGAATCGCGGGGCAGACAGCCTGCGCTTTACAATAGAAAACGAATCAATTAACGTTACCGATCTATTGGAAAAATTGCCTTTAGAGAACGTTACCGTTTATTTTAACCTGGGATTTATTTCAATCGATTTCGTCAAAAAAATTGATGTTTTCGCCAAGAAAAGCAACACTGTAATTTTCTGTAATCTGGATCCTATAGGACAATTAGCCAAAGATGGAAACTGGTTTACAACGAAAGAAAAAAGCAATTTTGACACCCTGAATTTGCTTTCGGCAGCAACAACATCGGTATCGCTACTTAGTATCAACGCTGCGTTGTATCAAAATGCCGGTGCCACTATGGTACAGCAAATTGCTTATAGTGTGGGACAAGCCAATGAGTATTTCAATAGAATTGACGCCATAAATACACCCATTGTTTTTGAAGTGGCCGTAGGAACAAATTACTTTTTTGAAATTGCAAAACTACGAGCGTTGCGCTTGCTTTTTAATCTGATTGCCAAGGAATACAACCATACTTTAGCGTGCAACATCATCGTTTCGCCTACCAAACGTAACAAAACATTATACGATTACAATATAAATATGTTGCGTACCACAACTGAATGTATGAGTGCCATTATTGGAGGAGCGGATGCTATTGCCAATTTACCTTATGATGCTTTGTACCACAAAGACAACGAATTTGGCGACCGCATAGCGAGAAACCAATTGTTGATCCTCAAAAATGAAAGTTATTTTGACAAAGTCAATAATCCGGCAGACGGCAGTTATTATATCGAAAACCTAACCAATCAACTAGCGGAAAAAGCATTGGCTTTATTCAAAGACATAGAGGCAAATGGCGGTTTCCTGAAACAACTTAATGACGGAATCATCAAAAGAAAAATTCAGGAAAGTGCGGATACCGCGCAGGAACTATTTGATTCTGGGAAAGAAATTTTATTGGGAACAAACAAACATCCTAACAAACAGGATAAAATGAAACATGATTTAGAATTGTTTCCTTTTGTAAAAGTCAAACCAAGAAAAACCTTGATTACACCCATAATCGAAAAACGTCTGGCAGAAAAAACGGAACAGGAACGATTGGATCTTGAATAGTAAGCCCGACGCTGTTATTTAATTTAATACCATTGGAAAAGAGTATATTTACTTTGCTAAAAACATAAAATAATGGAACCCATAAGACAAATCGTTAAGGTGAAAAATCACAAAATAAGCATCACACTGCCGAATGATTTTAATGCTGATGAAGTTGAAGTGATTATTCTTCCAAAGTCGAATACTTTAGAAATCCCTCAATGGCAAATGGACCAAGTTAGAGAAAGAACTGAGAAATATCTTAAGAATCCATCTTCAGCTCAAGATATTGATGATTTTCTAAAAGATATTGACGGTGGGTTATAAAATTGTAATTGTAGAGGAAGCTAAACTTGATTTCAAAACAGCTTTGGATTGGTACAAAGGCATTCACCCTAAATTGGGCGATACGTTCTCCAATTCGTTCAAGGAAAGTTTAAAAATAATTAAGTCAAATCCATTACTTTTTCAAATAAGATATGATAAGACCAGAGTAGCTTTAATTGAAAATTTTCCATACTTAATTCATTTCAACAGCTACGAGAACATAATTGTCATTACAGCTATTTTTCATACTTCAAGAAATACTGAAATATGGACTGAAAGGAATTAAAATTTCAAAAAACTATAATCTTTGTACTAAACAAATGAAAAGAAAAGATTTACAACACATACAATTAAAAAGTACAGCGCTAAAACTCGAGCATGAAAATGCTGTGGCTGATGCATTTCTAACTGCAGAAGGAATAGAAGTAAAACCTACGTATTCAGAACAAGATATTAAGAATCTTACTCATCTTGATTTTGGGGCTGGTTTTGCTCCCAATTTACGCGGCCCATACACCACAATGTACGTCCGCCGACCATGGACGGTGCGTCAATATGCCGGATTTTCAACTGCCGAAGAAAGCAATGCTTTTTACAGGAGGAATCTGGCTGCGGGTCAAAAAGGACTATCCATTGCTTTTGATTTACCCACACACCGCGGCTATGATTCCGATCATGAGCGCGTAGTGGGCGATGTGGGAAAAGCAGGAGTTGCCATTGACTCCGTGGAAGACATGAAAGTATTATTCGACCAAATTCCGCTTAATGAAATGTCCGTTTCTATGACCATGAATGGTGCTGTTTTACCTATTATGGCTTTCTATATTGTCGCCGCCGAAGAACAAGGCGTAGCACCCGAGTTGCTTTCCGGTACGATACAAAATGACATTCTCAAAGAGTTCATGGTGCGTAATACCTATATTTATCCGCCGACGCCTTCGATGAAAATCATTGCTGATATTTTTGAATTTACCAGTAAAAAAATGCCCAAATTCAACTCAATTTCCATTTCTGGCTATCACATGCAAGAAGCGGGAGCCACGGCTGATATTGAATTGGCGTACACGCTGGCCGATGGCTTGGAATACATCAGAACTGGATTAGCAACCGGAATGAAAATTGATGAATTCGCCCCACGACTGTCCTTTTTCTGGGCGATTGGAATGAACCATTTTATGGAAATTGCCAAAATGCGCGCAGGAAGAATGATCTGGGCGAAATTAGTAAAGCAATTTGAACCAAAAGACGATAAATCATTAGCGTTACGAACCCATTGTCAAACTTCGGGATGGAGTTTAACCGAGCAAGATCCCTTTAACAATGTGGCAAGAACCTGTATTGAAGCAGCAGCAGCAGCTTTTGGAGGCACACAATCTTTGCATACCAACGCCTTAGATGAAGCAATTGCGTTACCAACAGATTTCTCGGCCAGAATTGCCAGAAACACGCAACTTTATTTACAAGACGAAACTAAAATTACCAAAACGGTTGATCCTTGGGCAGGCAGTTATTATGTAGAAAGTCTGACAAATGAAATTGCTGAAAGTGCCTGGAAACTCATTCAAGAGGTAGAAGAACTGGGCGGTATGACCAAAGCTATTGAATCCGGAATTCCTAAACTTAGAATCGAGGAAGCAGCTGCCAGAAAACAAGCGAGAATAGACAGCGGGCAGGATATTATTGTGGGCGTTAACAAATATAGATTAGAAAAAGAAGACCCTTTACAGATTTTGGATGTGGACAATCAAATGGTCCGCAAGCAACAATTGGAACAATTAGACCGAATCAAAGCGACCAGAGCTACTGAAAAAGTGCAGGAATCACTGAAAAAATTAATCCTTTGTGCGCAAACTGGTGAAGGAAATTTACTGGAAATAGCGGTTGAAGCCGCTCGAAACAGAACTACGCTGGGTGAAATCAGCGATGCGCTGGAAACAGTTTTTGGAAGATACAAAGCACAAATTAAATCCTTTAGCGGTGTGTATAGCAAAGAAATAAAAGACGACAAAAGCTTTGAAAAAGCAAAACAACTGGCAGATGAATTTGCAAAAAAAGAAGGACGTCGCCCTAGAATCATGATTGCCAAAATGGGACAAGATGGTCACGATCGTGGCGCTAAAGTGGTGGCTACCGGGTATGCTGATGTTGGTTTTGATGTTGACATTGGCCCCCTTTTTCAAACACCAGCTGAAGCGGCCAAACAAGCGATAGAGAATGATGTGCACATCCTGGGAGTTTCCTCACTGGCGGCAGGACACAAAACGCTGGTACCACAAGTTATTGCAGAACTTAAAAAATACGATCGAGAAGATATTATGGTCGTGGTAGGTGGCGTAATTCCGGCACAAGATTATCAGTTTCTATTTGATGCCGGTGCGGTTGCCGTTTTTGGCCCTGGCACAAAAATCAGTGAAGCGGCTATTAAGATATTAGACATTTTAATGGACAGTTTCGACTAAAACTACAGCCTATTATTTTGACTCAAAATTTAAGAACATCAATCGAAAGGTTGGTGTTTTTTGTTTTAAATCAGATGCCTATCCGCTAAACGGACTACGTTTATAAAACGGAACAAAAAACACTTATTATTTTGCTTCTTTTAAGCATTGCAATCGTATCAAATGTTCAAGAAACGGAGAAAGCAAAAATCAAAAATAGAAGGAAACCATCAATTTAGTGGTGCATCCCAATAGAGAAATCCTTAAGGCTAAATAATTCGACTATGGGATAAAAGAAAAGAGGCCGTCAAATAATGACAGCCTCTTTTTTTAAGATAAAAAAGGAATTAAATGTTTTTTGCCGTTGCATTATTATCCGCAATAATACACGAAGTATCATACCCTCCAAACATTTTCATATAGCTTTTTATAGAACTACCATAAGCGTCTCTAAAATTTCGTTTTCCTTTATTTTTAAAATATTTTTTTACAGAGCCTGCTCCGCCAAGGTGAGCTGCCGCTAATATCCCGGATTCGGTAACGAATATTCCGTTTAATATAGTGCCTTCGTATTTTTCAATTTCTCTTTTCAGCTCCCATTTGTTTTTCGCCAGTAGCGCTAGAAATGCTTTTTCCTGTAATTCAGGACTATTCAAAAAGGCAGACCGATTATAGACTCCAACCGATTTAAGTGTCTCAATACCAAACTGATATTTTCCCATATATCCGAGGGAGTTCACTTTTTTGTATTTACTTTCGGATTCTCTATATCCAATAGCTTCTTTAAAACCGATAAAGAAATTTCCGGTAAAAGGAATGTTTAATTTGGTGTATTCATTTTGTTCTTCAGAAGGAAATAAGTAGTGTGCTCCCTCATCTTCATTAATAAGAAACCAAGGGCTGGTTTCTAGGTTAAACGGTTTAAAACCTGAGCTTAAAAAAACTGTAATCACAGTCAGACCTGTGTAAAAAGACCACTTCTTAATCATAAATTGTTTTTCTTCAAAACGCTGTCCCGTTAAGAAATTTCTATGCGCAAAGATACAATAAAAATAATAAGTCTGATAATCAAGTAGTTAAACTTTTCTAAAAATAAATGAAGTGGTATTTTATATCGTTAAAACGCACGAATTCAATTGTAGGTGCCGGAATTTTAACCGTGTTCAGAACGGAAAAAACAGTCTTTAAAAAATGGGACTGCGTCTTTATTTTCGTCAGATCAACATCAATACTCAAATAAAACTGTCGGAATCTTTGTGGATTTGTGGTTGAAAAAGCGTTATTATCGCTATTTCCGGTCAGCATTCCTTCGGCTCCGTAACCCAAAGCTACATTTAGCCATTTTGGAATCCTAGAGCGTTTTGCAAAAGAGTGCAAATTAACAGAAAGCCAATAGGTTTGTCCATTATAGTCTTTTAGAATTTGCTCTGTAAAAGAACTGCCCAAAACTTCCGGTCTGTAATTGGCATATTGGGTGGTATGAAAAGAGAATTTAGGGGTAATACGCTGTTCATTCCAGATTAATTCCTGAGAAACGTATAAAGCTGTCCCGGAAGCATTGGCAATTATATCGCCATAGGAGGCACCCCACGCAGCAGAATATCCATCCAGAACCTCAACGGCGGTAATAAATGCAAAGCCCAAGCCGGCTCCGTATAGTAGCTGATTTTTTTTAGAAGCCCCACTCCACTGCAGCATTTGGGCACCAAGACGTCCCAGATGATACGAAGAAAATACATGCCCAGATTTGTCCATCTGCAGCCAATCAGTATTGTCATTTATAAAATGAAAATCAGATTTGGGATAATCAGCGTACCAAAGTTGGTTTAAACCGATCAGCGTTCCTGCGGTCAAAACAGCTTCAGCAACAAACACCTCTTTTTGCTTTTTCCTATTCAAAGAATCGGAGGGTTTAAAAAAAGATTCCGCACGCTCTTGGGCAAATACAATTTGGAAACCCACTAAAAATAAAAATAAAATCCCTTTTTTTAATCCCAAAACTATCTTTTTACGCCTTGGCTGTTGATCCAATCCGAATATTTTTTGGCGTTTTTATTGTGTTCCGTTAATGTGGCAGCAAACTCATGGTATCCAAAACGTTCCACGCTGGCACAAAAATAAATAAACTTGTTTTTCTCAGGATCCAAAACCGCTTCCATGGCTGTAATATCAGGCATAGCGATAGGTCCAGGAGGCAGTCCTACGTTCATATAGGTATTATACGGATGTGCCATTGTCAAATCTTTGTAGAAAACCCTTTTGATAACCTGATCAAAATCGTTTGCTTTCTTCTTTATCGCAAATATTACCGTTGGATCTGCCTGCAATGGCATTCCCGTTCGCAACCGATTGAGATACACGCCGGCTATTCTTGGTCTCTCGTCTTTTTTTACGGATTCTTTGTGAACAATTGAAGCCAGAATAGTCGCTTCGATGGGTGTAAGTCCCTGTTTTTGCGCTTTGGCAACTCTTTCCTTGTTCCAAAAATTACGGTATTCCTTAATCATTTTATCACGGAACTTTTCAGCGGTAGTGTTCCAATAAATCTCGTATGTATTTGGAATAAACAGTACCAAAACAGTCTCTTCATTGAACCCGTTTTCTTTCAAGAAAATAGAATCTTTGAAGGAAGTCAGTAATGACAAGCTATCCGCTTCAATTTGTGAACCTACACGCCCGGCTAAATTCTCAATACGTTCCTGATTATTAAAAGCCAACTTTACTGCTGAATTAAGACGCAATGTTTTTACCAGTTCATAACTGTTCATTCCCTTTTTGAATAAAAAACGCCCCGGAATTACATTGTCAGAATAGCCTCGTTTATTGGCCACCATCTCAAAACGATCCAAGTTTTCGACATACGGAGCAATTATTTTTTTGACCTCTTCGTAATTGGAATCCGTTGGCACGTATACGTACACTTCGTTCTCTGAGAATTTGGTGTTAGAAGAAAAAATTTGGCGCAAAATAACCAATCCGTATAGCATCAGTATTCCTATTAAAACAACAGCGGTAATGGTAATAATTTTTTTTAAATTCATATATGGTATTTTTATTGGAAAAGTAGTATTTTTAACTTTAGTTTGAAATTATGATGAATTAAAACTACATTTTTTAAAATTTAGTATTGATCAATTGAAAAACAGCTTCGTCTTTATAAATACCATTCACAAAAGTCCACTCTTTTTTGACGCCTGTCATTTTGAATCCAAATTTAGTAAAAAGTGCTTTACTAGCTTCATTTTCGGTTCCAATATTTGCATATAACTGGTGTAAATTTAGATTATAAAAAGCATATTCAATTAATAATTCCAAAGCTTCGGAACCAATATTCTGTTTTCGATTTTTGCTTTTTTGAATGACAATACCTACTCCCGCCCTGTTATTCTTTGGATCAAAATCAAATAAATCGATCAAACCTAGGGCCGGGAAATCCTGATCCTGACAAATAGCCAATCGCAATTGCTTGGCTTCATAAATATCCTGATGGGCATTTTCTAAATATTGCTTGACTAAAAACCGGCTGAATGGCGTATGCGTATTGCTGACTTCCCAAATGCTCTGGTCGTTTTCTATGGCATATACAAATTCCAGATCATTGGGTTCTAATGCCCGAATGTAGATATTGTCTCCTTTTAATGTTTTCATTTTAAAATTAAGATTTTACTTAATTATTTTTATACCCTATTTTTTTTCTAGGTTCGGTATTATCTTTTTTGTCAATTAGTTCATCAAGATAATTAAACACAAGTTCTATATTTTTAGTGTGATTGGAGAGTTTCTTTTTAATTTCTTCAATTTCTAATTTCATACTCATAGTATCGGTAAGCATCGCTCTTATTTTTGTGAAAACACGTATAATTTGAATATTTACTTTTATAGCAGTAGTGCTGTTAAGTACACTTGACAACATTGCGACACCTTGTTCTGTGAATGCCATAGGCATATACCTTGTTCCTCCCCAACTTGAGGTGCCAATTTGGCTCCTCAAATTATCGAATTCTAACTGATTAAGTTCAAACATAAAATCTTCTGGAAAGCGTTCTATGTTCCTACGAACCTGCCGCTTGAGTTGTTTGTTTTCTACCGCATAAAGTTCCGACAAATCTTTATCTAACATAACTTTTTGATCTCTTATCAAATAAATTTTACTGCTGATAATATCATCCGGAATCATAATTGCTTTAACCATATTTTCTACTTTGTTCGTGAAAATTATTTTTTAACTGAATAAAAATTAAATCCTTTAGCTTCCTAATTAAATAATAATTGTTCCTTTAAATACAAATTCAGCTGGCCCTTTAAGGAAGACTTTGGAAAATTGTCCTTCCTTTTTTTCGAAAGAAACGACTAATTTTCCGCCTTCTACATTTAAATCGATCGAAGTAGCATTTGTTTTTCCAATAACGTTCATTGCAATTGCTACTGCTGTTGCGCCTGTTCCGCAAGAAAGTGTTTCATCCTCTACGCCTCTTTCATACGTTCGCATAGAGAAAGTGGCCTGGTCAATTTGTTTGACAAAATTGATGTTACTTCCTGCTTTCCCGTACAAATCTCCGTATCGAATAGCAGCTCCGTTTTCCTTGATATTGTAATTTTCCAGATCGTCTACCAGTTGTACATGATGCGGCGATCCCGTATTTAGAAACACATGATCTGTACTGACTTTTACGGCATCAACATCAATCATTTGTAATGATACCAATCCGTCATCGTCAATTGTGGCGTGATGCAAACCATCTGTGGCTATGAAAGTAGCTTTATTCTCAATTACCTGCAGCTTTTTGGCGAAAGCCACTAAACAGCGTCCACCATTGCCACACATGGAACTTTGGTTTCCATCGGAATTGTAATAAACCATTTTGAAATCGGTTACAGGGTCGTTTTCCAATAAAATAAGACCATCACCACCTATTCCAAAACGTCTGTCGCACAAGTGCGCAATGTGTTGTGTATTCTCTTTTGGGAAAAAATTCGAACGATTATCAATCAGGACAAAATCATTTCCTGTTCCTTGGTATTTATAAAATTGTAGTTGCATTTTAATTTCTATTGTGTGCTACAAAAGTACGAACTATTAATGAAATGTTAATCATTGTTAAAGAGCGTTAAACTGTATTTTAGGAAGCTATTTTATTTTTAATTTTACAAGTAAATATCTTAATAAACGAATTTAATTATGAAATCGCCATGACAGAAGCTGTCGCAAACACCAATGAAGATCTGGCGATACCATATTCCTATAAAAAACAAATATTATCTACATATGAAAAAAATTTCAACTCTTTTTTTGGTTTCGTTGTTGAGTGGGGGAGTCACACTTGGCGCTTACAAATTATTATTTGATACCAATGGGTATTTTTCCAGTGAAAAAAATGCCTTGGTAACAGCTGCATCTGATTCGTATGAAACGAAAGTCGGACTGTCTCCCGAGATTCTTGATTTTACCGAGGCTGCAGAAAAAACAATTCATACGGTGGTACACGTAAAAAACGTCTCCCGCAGAACGATTACCAATCCTATTTTAGAATATTTTTATGGGTATAAAGGCGGACAATCCCAGGAACAAGTGGGAACGGGTTCCGGAGTAATCATTTCTGAGGACGGTTATATAGTGACCAATAATCACGTCATCAAAGGCGCATCAGAAATTGAAATCACCTTAAACAACAAAAAATCATACATGGCAAAACTTATTGGAACCGACTCTAAAATGGATATTGCCTTGTTGAAAATTGATGCGAATGAAAAATTACCGTATACTGTTTTTGCCAATTCTGATTCGGTGAAAGTGGGTGAATGGGTTTTGGCTGTCGGAAATCCGTATAATTTAACCTCTACGGTAACAGCCGGAATTGTTTCGGCGAAAGCCAGAGATTTAGGCACCAGCGGAATTCAGTCTTTCATACAAACAGATGCTGCGGTAAACCCCGGAAATAGTGGTGGTGCCTTAGTGAACACGCGTGGTGAACTGATCGGAATCAACACGATGATTTCCTCCATGACCGGTTCTTATGTAGGCTATTCGTTTGCAGTTCCTTCGAATATTGCCCGAAAAATCATTGAGGATCTCATGGAATACGGGAATGTACAACGCGGAATTCTTGGGGTTGAAGGAGGCGAACTAAATAGCATGACTTCTAAAGAACTGGGAATCAATCAAACACAAGGCTTTTACATTAATAAAGTCACCAAAAATTCTGGTGCTGAAAAATCAGGACTTGAAAAAGGAGATGTCATCATCAAATTAGACGAATTAAATGTGGCTACTTTTGCGGATCTTTCCGGATACATCAATACGAAAAGACCCAATGACAAAATACAGGTTACCTATATCAGAGATGGAAAAACAAGAGTAGCTCCTGTAGTGCTTAGCAAAAATGAATTTTTCAGCGCGGAGTTTAAAGGCATCGAATTAGAAAATATTGAGGCTGCTGACAAGCAGAAATTCAAAATCGATTATGGCGTGCGAATCAAATCCATAAGCAGCCAAAATCTGAAGCAATACGAAGACGAGCTGGTGGGAAATATTATCTTGAGTATTGACAATGTCAAAGCTACGGATGTTGCAACGGTATCCCAACTTTTAAGTAAAAAAGAGCAAAACCAAACCATACGCATCGAAATGATTACTAAAAACGGAGAAGTCATGCGTGTAATTCTCTAGCGCATTCCTGTTTTAAAAAAACCAAAGCCATCTTGATATTTCAGGGTGGCTTTTTTATTTTTAAAATAAATCCAAAAATAGCTTACGAAATCGATTGAAATGGGTATTTTTGCGCCAAATTTTAAAAAATACAATCCTTTATTTTCATTAAATTTTCAACATGGCAACTACAACTTTATACGAAAAGGAAGTTTCTTTTCAAGCCGACAGGCGACGTGCAGGAGTAAAACTGATTAAAATTATCAGCGATTTATGGTATGATAAATCCATTGAGATGGTTTTATTTAGAAACCCGCTAATCGACAGGAATGTTAGTGATATTATCAACCTGCATGAATATGCGGCTGAATTTGTAGGCAAACCCATTTCAGTATTTGATTCGGTTAAAATTGCAAAAGCGATTTTAGAATTGAATTTACCGCCTGCAAAATTAGACATTGGAAAACTGACGTACGAATATGGTTTAGAAGAAGATACATATCCTGACGCCAAGTATTTTGTCATTGACAAATTAAAAAATGCCAAAAATTCAGAGGAAATTCAACCAAAAGATGTGGTGCTGTATGGTTTTGGTCGCATTGGTCGTTTATTAGCCAGAGAATTAATGTCGAAAACCGGAAAAGGAAGTCAATTGCGATTGCGTGCCATCGTAACACGCGATAAAAATGATGCTAATTCTCTTGAAAAAAGAGCTTCTTTATTGCGTTACGATTCGATTCATGGTGATTTTCAAGGCTCCGTAACGGCTGATCCTGAAAATAATGCTTTGATTATCAACGGAACCACTGTACACATTATTACGGCAAACGGACCTGAAGAAATTGATTATACGCTTTTTGGAATCGATAATGCATTGGTTATTGACAACACGGGTGCTTTTACCACACACGAAGCACTAAGCCGCCATTTGGTTTCCAAAGGTGTGGAAAAAGTATTACTTACCGCTCCAGGAAAAGGAGTTCCTAATATTGTTCATGGCGTAAACCACAACGAATACAACCCGGATGAAATCAATATCTTTTCGGCGGCATCGTGCACTACGAACGCTATCACGCCAATCTTGAAAGCTGTTGAGGATACTTTGGGCGTTGTCAAAGGACATCTGGAGACCATCCATGCGTACACAAACGACCAGAATCTTGTGGACAACATGCACAAAAAATACCGTCGTGGAAGAGCCGCCGCTTTGAATATGGTGATTACCGAAACGGGTGCCGGAAGTGCTGTTGCAAAAGCATTGCCTTCATTAGAGGGAAAATTAACGTCGAATGCCATTCGGGTACCGGTTCCTAATGGCTCTTTGGTCGTCTTGAATCTGGAAGTATCCAGAGAAACATCGCTGTTAGAAATCAATGCTATCATGAAAAAATATGCATTGGAAGGCGAATTAGTCGAGCAAATCAAATATTCGATGAATAACGAATTGGTTTCATCGGATATCGTCGGCACATCGCAGCCTGCCATTTATGACAGCAACGCCACCATTGTTTCAAAAGACGGAAAAAATATTGTGTTGTACATTTGGTACGACAACGAATACGGCTACAGCCATCAAGTTATTAGATTGGCTAAATACATTGCCAAAGTAAGGCGTTTTACGTATTACTAGCCTGCCGTTTACAGGTTGTGGATTTGCGATTGTAATTTTTTTTTAGTTTTAGTTTTAGTCCCCTTAGTTTTAAATTTGGAACAACCGCAACCCAGCCTGAATTCAATAGAAAATCCGTCCCGTTAGGAAAAACGAGACGGATTTTTTTGTTCCTATTACACCGAATTGGCACGCAGATGACACGGATTTTAGCGGATTTTTTATGTGTGTTAATTTGTTATTACTGTGTTGAATTGGTACGCTGATGACGCGGATTTTAGCGGATTTATGTGTGTTAATTTGTCATTACTGTATTGAATTGGCACGCAGATGATGCGGATTTTAGCAGATTTTTACTGATTTTTTAAAAAGTCTTATTTGAAAATTCGATTTAACATCCGCAAATTCATAACTCATAATTAAAAAAACTATTCCTTAGCTTTTGTCAAATAATACACCGGAATACCAATCAGCATAATCAAAACACCCCAACCGCTTGTACTGGTTTTGGTAAACAACAAGGCTATACAAATTGCTGTCGCGATAATTAGATACAGTGCCGGTAAAAATGGATATCCAAAAGCTTTATACGGTCTTTCAGCATCTGGCATTTTCTTGCGCAGAATAAATATTCCGAGAATAGTCAGAATATAAAATATCAAAACGATGATAACCACAAAATCCAATAAATCCCCATATTTCCCTGTCAAACACAACGCCGAAGCCCAGATACACTGCGCCCAGATAGACCAAGCCGGAACGCTGGCATGATTCAATTCAGCAGCTTTCTTGAAGAAAACACCATCTTGCGCCATCGTATAATACACTCTGGCACCCGCCATAATCAATCCGTTGTTACAGGCAAAAGTCGAAATCATAATCATCACCGCAATTATTAATGTTCCCACCGAACCAAAAATACGTTGCGAAGCCACAACAGCCACACGATCTGATTCGGCCGTAGCAATTTCATACAAAGGCACTACAGCCAAGTACATCAAGTTAGCCAAAATATAAATCACACTCACGATTAAGGTTCCTAAAAACAAACTCAATCCCACGTTACGTTTTGGATTTTTTATTTCTCCAGCTATAAAAGTTACTCCTTCCCAAGCCACACTAGAGAACATTGAACCTACTAGTGCTGCCGAAATTCCTGATATCAACGCCGTTCCGCTAATAGGCAACCACGAACCCGTTTCCACATTCAGGGCTTGTGACGTCCAGACATTGTTCCAGTTCGCGTCCCAAACTTCTGCTTTGGCAGCCATAAAACCAAAAATAATCAAACCTGCCAACGACAGAATTTTGATAACCGTCAGAACCGTCTGTAAAATCTTAGAGTTTTTTACCCCACGGCTGTTGATGTAACTCAACAAAATTATCGTGAAAATAGACACAATCTGGGCGGCATTGAGTTTAAAATCCCCTATCTCATATAAAATATTCTTATCACTTAAAGGCGCGTATAAATAGGCGGCAAATTTGGCAAAAGCCACACCCACGGCAGCAATGGTACCGGTTTGTATCACCGCAAAGAAACTCCAACCGTACAAAAAACCCACCAGTTTCCCGTAGGCTTCCTTGATGTACACATACTGCCCGCCCGCTTTAGGAAACATCGCGCTCAACTCACCATAACTCACGGCAGCAATCACGGTAATCGTTCCTGTAAGCACCCACATGGCAATCAACCAACCGGCAGAACCCAGCTGTCGCACCATATCCGAGCTCACAATAAATATCCCGGAACCTATCATAGAACCCACCACAAGCATGGTTCCGTCGAGTAATCCTAATTCTCTTTTAAAATCGTCTGGTTTATGGTCTTCCATGTTTTTTTGGGTTTTGGGTTTTGGGTTTTGGGTTTTGGGTTTTGGGTTTTGGGTTTTGGGTTTTGGGTTTTTAATTGGCTAAAGATATACTTTTTTTGGAAATTTCATAAAAAGGACTGAGAAAGTGACAACAAAGTGAATCGTGAAAAGTGAGTGGTGAGTGGTTAAGAGTGTAGTTGTTCCTTTGGGCGTGACCCTGCAGCAGCTTTGTCGTTCCTCCTCGCCACTTTGGGTCGGACGGTACGCTATATCTTTATTTTCTTAAAGAAAGAAAATAAAGGATGCCGCTTCCCTCCCTCACGCAAACCGCACTAACTATAACGTTTGTTTTTTTGTATAAAAACTGTAAGAAAATTTTAATATATTTGAAAGAATATAAAAAAAGACAAGCAATAGCGACAATCTACCTGATTTTGGGTGTATGGACGCTATTTTATAGCGAGTGTATACAAGTTACTGGAGACTTGTGCCGAAATTACGCAGGTAGAAACAATTTGAAAATTAACATTTGTTTCCGCAGAAAATTTATAAAGCAGAAACTTGAAAGTTGGAATTTGACAGCGGAAGCTTGAAAAACAAACAGAAGTGCTAAAATTGGAATCTGACAGCGGAAACCTGAAAAGTTGAAACCTGAAAAAAAGAAGCGCAAAAGTTCTAAACGAACAAATATATGGAATTAAGAAAATTTAGATTTAAGAAAGAATTATTTACAATTGATGGAATAAATAATATTACTGGATTAGTAATTACTTCTGGTCATGGATATGGTTTTAAAACTTATTGTTGCAGAAAGTGTGGAGAAATATTTGTTGCACAGCTTGAATCAGTACAAATTGAAAATATTGAGACATATAAAGAAAATTATTGTCCTAAATGTAACGTTAGATTAAAAGAAAACTTGGTTGAATATCCTGAAAACATTTTTTATGAAAATAGAATATTGAAAAATAATAATGATATTGACAGAACCCATTTTGATAACACTGAAATATTAGAAGCGTATTTATTGAAATAAATATAGCCCTTAAAAAATATATTAACCGTAAATTAGAAGCCTAAAATTGGAGTTTGACAACAGAAACTTGAAAAGTTTAAGGTTTAATTGCTATTTCGACAAAAAAAAGCCTCCAGTAACAACCATTTTGAGCTAGCTGGAGTTTAGTGGAATTATCGTTTCGCATCAAGTTTTCGTTAAGCCGAAAATTAAGAGGTTACGAACTTCCAGCCATCTCAAAGTGGCATAACGTTACTGGCTAGTTATGCCGAAATTACGCAGGTAATTTCGATTTGAAAATAAGCAGTTGTTTCCGCAGAAAGTTTACAAAGCAGTTGGCGGTAATTTTAAGAAATTCGAGAGAATTTAATGATATTTTAAAAAATATAAATTATGATAAAGTTTTGGTTAATTGCTGTTTTTATTATTATTATTTCAACATATATATTGTCGAAATTAACTATGAAATCACAAAGAGAAGAAACTGGTGAACGAATTTGGAGATTTGGGAATGGAAGGTCTGTTTATTGGCGTATTCTAACTTTGTGCAGTTTTGGAATAACTGTTGTAATAATGCTTATTATGCATTGGATAGGAATTCCTATTCTGTAATTAAAAATATTTTAAATAAGCAATTTAAGCCCAAACCCGCTTTAGTACTAGAACAAAGCGTGAAAATTGGACCCGATCGCTCGGACATCTGATTTTTTCGGACAACGATTATATTAATCCCTCGGATATTTAATTTTCGGACAACGATAGGGCGGATTTGCAATCCGAGCCTACAAAGAGAATGATTCAGCAAGAAATTATACTAGTTTAGAGAGTGAATTAGAATTTCTTTTATTAGAATTATTATGATATTATTTACGGGCACGAATTGAAAATCCGCGCTATCATGTTTAATAATTTGGCAAGAAACCCGATAGCGCTGATATGCCACAATAGTTAGCGCAGTTTTGTAAACTGTGCCCACAACATTAAGCAAATAACAAAAAATCGCTACAAAGTATAAAGCTATAACAACATAAGATGTTTGTTGAAATAATATAGAATGGGCTGGTCGTTATTTTTTAATACTTTGTGTGACTTATTTTATTTCATGAATAAACAGTCCGTTTTAAAAAAAAGAATTTTTAGTGTAGTTTAAATCACATAAGTAATAACTATGGTATAATGTCGTATTTTAAAATCAGGATAAAATCATGTAAAAATCTGATTTAAAGCTGTTTTACTTAAAGTTAATTCTTTTGACTTTACGACTTTTAAACTTTCGACTTACTTATATTCACTCAGTGACTACAAAAATACAGTTCGCTTGGAGGTTTTTATCCAGACCCATCGGAAAAACAACTGACCTTGGCACTAAGACTTGCGCGAAAGAGAAACCGAAAGAAAAGTCAAAAAAAGAAAATAAAAAAAATGAAATTTAAACTTATAAATAATATTGACAAACTTGGAACATTTGGACTTTTTCTAACTGCAATTTTCTCACCTTGTTGTTTTCCTCTTTTTGCATTTGGAGCATCAGCACTTGGGCTTGGAAGTTTAGAATTATTCGGAGGTTGGACAATGTGGATTTTTCAAATAATGGTTTTGATTTCAATTATCGGAATATATATTTCGTATAGAAAACATAAATACTTCTATCCATTATTAATTGCAATTTCGAGCGGAATAATTATATTTTCCGGATATTATTTGAGTAAATCTGAAAATTCAACTTATTTAATTTATGCAGGAATGTTTGGACTTTTTATCGCAACAATTGGAAATTATTATCAAAATAAAATATACGTAAATTGTAAAACTTGTGGAATATATGAAGGAAAAACTGTTGAATTGAAATCGACAATCATATGTCCGAAATGTGGATACAAAAAAGACGAAATGATGCCGACAAATGCTTGTGAATTTTTCTACGAGTGTAAAAATTGTAAAACAATATTGCGACCATTAGAAGGAGATTGTTGCGTATATTGTAGTTACGGAAGTGTGAAATGTCCACCAATTCAAGTTGGAACAAGATGTTGCTAAAAACGAGAATAAATGAAATAAATTAGTCCTTCTTTCAACAGTTAGAGTTATGTGGCGTGGCGTGGCACTAACAATGAAACTCGTTTTACACAGTCCATCCCATCCCCTTATTACGGGAGAATCCAGACCCTTCGGACGGATTTGCAATCCGAGCCCATAAAGAGAATGATTCAGCAAGAAATTATACTAGTTTAGAGAGTGAATTAAAATTTGTTTTATTAGAATTATTATGATATTATTTACGGGCACGGATTAAAAATCCGCCTATCCTGGTTATAGGGACCCAAAAGCAGGAAAAATTTATATCTATTTGGTAGCAGCCGCCCGCAAAATTAATATTCTAAATACTTAACTAATCCTATTTTATATGACAAAGCTTAATCTAATTATTCCACTCTTGATTTTGACTATACAACTAGTTAACGCACAATCAGTAGAAAGTTTAAAAATAAAAAAATACACACAAAAGAACGCAAACGAAATTATTACTGAATTCTCAGAATTTTTAAGTATCCCTAACGTAGCATCAGAGCCATTAAGCCTTCGTAAAAATGCTGATTTCATCATGTCAATGATGAATCGAAAAGGTATCAAAAATGTGCAGTTATTACATGGAAAAACTAAAAATATTCCGCCAGCCGTTTACGGTGAAGTTCTTATACCGGGTGCAAAGACAACTTTGATTTTCTATGCCCATTACGACGGCCAACCTGTAAATCCTGAACAATGGAATCAAAATCTGAGTCCTTTTATCCCAAAGTTATATACGGCAGCTATTGATAAAAACGGCAGTAACATTCCTTTCCCTTTAGATGGAAAATACAATAACGAATGGAGAATATATGCCAGAAGTGCTTCCGATGACAAAGCAGGAGTTGATGCTATTATAAATGCTTACGACGCCATCAATAAAAGCGGCTTAAAACCGAGTTACAATCTTAAATTCTTTTTTGAAGGAGAAGAGGAAAAGGGCTCAACACACCTAGATGAAATCCTACAAGAGAACAAAGCCCTTTTACAATCCGATTTATGGATAATATGCGACGGACCGGTACATCAGTCTGGGAAAAAGCAAATTTATTTTGGTGTTAGAGGAGATACAAACCTTTACTTTACGGTATATGCCTCAAAAAGGCCATTACATAGCGGACATTATGGTAATTGGGCTCCAAACCCAGCGATGATGCTAGCACAGCTGTTAGCATCAATGAAAGATAACAATGGTCGCGTGACGATAAAGGGGTTTTATGATGATGTAATACCATTAACACTATCAGAGAATAAAGCATTATTGACAGTTCCTTCTGTTGACGAACAGATGAAAACTGAGCTTGGTATAAATAGTGCTGAAATGCGAGATAAAACATTAAGCGAATCGATCAACCTGCCCTCTTTAAACATAAATGGTATGCAAAGTGGTAACGTAGGCAAAATGGCCTCAAATCAAATTCCAACTACTGCTACCGCTGTTATAGACCTGAGGTTAGTATTAGGGAACGACTGGGAAAGACAACAACAAAAAGTAATTGATCATATAATAAAACAAGGCTACTTCGTCACAAGCAACGAACCTACAGATGAAGAAAGAAATTTGTACCCTAAAATTATAAAAGTCATCCGTGATAAAAATGGAATAAATGCGCAACGCACCTCCATGGACTTAGCAATTGTCAAAAAGGTGATTTCTGCAGTTGAAGCCACAACAAAAGACCAAGTTGTACTGCAACCAACTATGGGAGGAAGTCTACCGTTATATTTATTTGAAAAATATCTAAAAACAAACACCATTTCCGTTCCAATAGCGAACCATGACAACAACCAGCATGCAGAAAATGAAAACATTCGACTTCAAAATTTGTTTGATGGTATAGAAACTATGGGGTCATTAATGCTGATAAAATAACTCTAAACGGTAGCTTATCATTAACTTAAATAATGTAATGAGAATACTTTTTAATCCTAATCACTCGGATATTTAATTTTCGGACAACGATAGGGCGGATTTGCAATCCGAGCCCAAAAAGAGAATGATTCAGCAAGAAATTATGCCAGTTTAGAGAGTGAATTAGAAGTGGTTTTATTAGAATTATTTTGATATTATTTACGGGTACGGATTGCAAATCCGCTATCGAAAGCAGTTTTGTAAACTGTGCCCACAACATTGAGCAAATAACAATCACAAATTTTTTAGAAGCTATAAACAAAATAGACTAAAGCACCTCGTTTTAACTATTATTGGAACCAATAAATAATTCGTAACTAATGAACCATCCGAACACCCAGAATTTAATGGATTCTGATACCTTTATTTTCTGCCTGGAAGCCGTTCCTAATACAGAAATTACCACCACAACTGAAGTGATTAAAAACTTAGAGCAATTGGCTTTTGAACAAGGTATAACCAGTATTTACAAAACCTGTGATACCATTGAGGGGTTAGAAGAAAGCTTAAATGCATTGCTTTATGACGACCATAATTTTAAAAATTATGAAATAATCTACTTAGTGATGCCAGGCGAAAGAAATACCATTTGTCTCAATGACTATTACTATAGTTTAGAGGAAATTGCAGAGCTTTTTGAAGGAAAAATGAAAGGAAAAATTTTACATTTTGCAAATGCAAAGGTATTGGACTTAAGTCCGGAAGAAGCACAATACTTTTTAGATATCACCGGAGCACGTGCCGTTTCCGGGTATGGAGCACCATCTAATACATTAACAAGCTGTGCCATAGACAAAGCTTTTTTTAGCTTATTTGAAGAGCAAGATAATGTTGTAGATATTGTTACCGAATTACATGAAAAGCACTTTGCACTTTGTCAGCTACTCGATTTTAGATTGTATTATTAATCTTGATGCGCTGATATACAATTAAAAGCGGGGTACCTATCAATTTCATAAACGCCCGCATTAAAACGCCTACGGGTATTCTATTCATTCAGATCAAAAGCTAAATACACATTCCGGGGTTCAAATTTATTCTGGGTTTTGAACTATTAGATAAAGCCAAAAAACAGTACTCTAATTTCACAAAAAAAGTAACCTATTTAAACCAAAAATTCTAATTCTACATAATGGTCGCTTCACGA
This sequence comes from Flavobacterium sp. GSP27, assembly GCF_003970395.1. Lineage (NCBI taxonomy): Bacteria > Pseudomonadati > Bacteroidota > Flavobacteriia > Flavobacteriales > Flavobacteriaceae > Flavobacterium > Flavobacterium sp. GSP27. Next base: position 106,840 of record NZ_RYDP01000012.1, read on the forward strand.
AAGAGATTCGATTGTGAATAAGTGTTTCAAAAAGATTTATTTATTTGGCCCTCACACTCCATTCAAAATCCATTTCGGATACTTGAATTCCTTTTTCATCGGTTCCAATGGATTTCATCCAAAACGTTTGTCCGTCTCCTGTAGCAATAGTTTCTTGAATCGCCTTTTCTATTAAATGGCCGTCATTACAGGTAAAAGTGATTCTGCCTGTAGCTTTCTTGGTAAAATTTCCTTTGTTATTCGCAACAAGCATAGAGATTTTTTTGCCGCTTTTTTGAATTTGAAACATTACTAAAGCACCCGTGGCAAGCTCTGCAGCCATGGCTTGCACGGCAAAATACATCGAGTTAAATGGATTTTGGTTTATCCAACGGTGTTTTACAGAAACTATACACTGGTTCTCACCAATGGTTTTTACGCGTACGCCACAGATAAATGCCGAAGGTAATTTGAAAAACAAAAATTTATTAAGTTTAGAGGCTGTAAGTTTCATAGGTAGCTACTGTTTGTTTTTATGGGAATAGAGTGTCGCCATTCTGTATTATTCTTTGGATTTTGAATTTAGGCGAGTTTATTACCGCTAGGTTTTTGCTAAATTACAAAAAAATACTATGCGTACATACAAAAATTGTTTGTTAATGTTGTGTTAAATTTTGGTACTATGCGTAACAAGATACTATCTTTTAGATATATATTTGCATAAGAAATTACTATATACTTTTAATCATGGAAACAACAACTGAAAAAAACATCGCGACATTTACGCATTTAAGTACTTTAACGCAGTATTTCATTCCTTTTGGAAATTATATTTTTCCAATTATTCTTTGGACAACCAAGAAAGAGGAATCTGAATTTGTAGATCACCACGGAAAACAAGTGTTGAATTTTCAATTGAGTTTATTGATCTACTCTTTGGTGCTGATTATGATTGCAATTCCTTCATTTCTTATTTCGGCTTTCAAAAATGTTTCTTTCGAATCATTGATACATCATAACGACATTACACTTTCGAATTTCAACCTTGAAGACAACATTGCACTATTAACGGTTGGATTAATTTGCGTTCTGATTTTCGGACTTTTGAAAGTGGCTGAATTCTTCTTGATTATTTATGCCTCGATTAAAACATCAAACGGAGAAAAATACAAATATCCAATAACGATTCCGTTCCTTAAATAAGGAAGCAGTCAGATTAAAAGAGAACAGACGTAATACAAGGAGCGAACAAACTAGCCCTGATTGAAACGACATCCTTTACTTGCTTTCTTTAAGCAAGTAAAGATAAAGTGGAAAGCAGGAATAAGCTCCGAAAAAAGAAAAAGAGAATCATGCAATACGAGATTGCTTCGTTCCTCGCAATGACAAATCATCACCCGAGCCAGAAAGGAGAACTGGCACGGCAATCAAAAAATGAACCGTTTAATCAACACTAAAATCAAAAAAAGAAATTATGAACATTGAAAACACAAAAGCCCAGATGCGTAAAGGTGTTCTCGAGTTTTGCATCCTATCCGTTTTAAAAGAAAAAGAAGCCTACACATCGGAAATATTGGACACATTAAAAAACGCAAAATTATTAGTCGTGGAGGGAACCATTTATCCACTGCTGACGCGATTAAAAAACGATGGATTGCTCAACTACCGTTGGGAAGAATCCACTTCAGGACCTCCAAGAAAATATTATGGCTTGACCGAAATTGGACAAACTTTTTTAAACGAATTGAATGGTACCTGGACGGAATTGTCCGATGCCGTAAACCTAATAACCAACCAAAAACAATAGTCATGAACAAAACTGTAAATATAAACCTAGGCGGAATGTTCTTTCACATCGATGAAGATGCATACCAAAAATTGACGCGCTATTTTGATGCTATAAAACGTTCTATATCCAATTCGTCTGGACATGATGAAATCATCAAGGATATTGAAATGCGTGTTTCGGAATTATTAAATGACAAACAAAAAACAGACAAATACGTTGTTGGTTTGAAAGATGTAGATGCCGTTATCGCCGTAATGGGACAACCGGAAGATTACATCATTGAAGATGACTTGAAGGGTTCTCAAAGTTTTAGTGACCACTCAAACAGACGAACTAAAAAACTATATCGCGACAAAGAAAAAGGGATGATTGGCGGAGTAGCCGCAGGATTAGGGCATTATTTTGGCGTAGATGCCGTGTGGATCAGAATCGTTCTTATCTTATTGGTTTTTGCTGGATTTGGAACTGGAATTCTCGCCTACATCATTCTTTGGATTGTAACTCCGGAGGCGGTTACTACCACTGAAAAACTGGAAATGACCGGGGAACCGGTTACCATTTCTAACATTGAAAAAAAAGTTAGAGAAGAATTTGAAAATGTTTCTGATAAAATAAAAAATGTGGATTACGACAAGTATGGCAACCAGATAAAAACAGGTGTCGGGAAAATAGGAAGTTCTTTTAGCGACTTTATCATGACTATTTTTAAAATTTTCGCCAAATTTTTAGGTGTAATTTTGATTATTACAGGAATAACAATACTGTTTTTTTTGTTAATAGGTATTTTCACATTAGGTTCCGGAATTTTTATTGATTTTCCTTGGCAAGGTTTTATAGAAGCAGGTAATTTTACAGATTATCCAATATGGGCTTTTGGATTGTTAATGTTCTTTGCTGTTGGAATCCCGTTCTTCTTCTTAGCATTATTAGGGTTCAAGCTATTGGCCCCAAACATGAAGTCTATTGGAAATATTGCAAAATATACGCTGTTTGCATTATGGCTAATTGCAGTAGCATTAGCAATATCAATTGGAATAAAACAGGCCAGTGCATTTGCCGTAGATGGGAGAGTGGTTAAGAAAGAAACCCTTAATTTAAATCCAAATGACACCCTTTTAATTAAATTCAAACACAATGATTATTTTGCTAAAAATGTGGAAGACCGTAATGATTTCATGGTAACACAAGATTCTACCGGAACAGATATTATTTATTCGAATGAAGTTAGTTTTAAAATCGAAAAAACAGAGGAGAAACTGCCTTATATTCAGATTGAAAAAGAAGCAAGAGGAAAATCGTTATCAGAGGCAAAACGAAGAGCCGAACAAATTAAATACGGTTATAAAATAATAGGCAATCAATTGATTTTAGACAACTATTTACTTACTGATTTAAAAAATAAATACAGAGATCAAGAAATAGAAATAACAGTATTTGTACCTGAAGGAACGTTATTAAAACCAGATGCCTCTGTACAAAATTACGACAGATCTGATGATGAATTTTTCAATTTACACTACAGTTCAGATAATTACATTTACAAAGTAGAAAATTCTCAAATAAAATGTTTAAATTGTCCCGCTGATGAAAACGAGTATAATGATGTATATAGCACCGCTCGAGACGATAGCACGGATGTTACGGTTACCATAAATAACAATGGCGTTACTGTAGAGAAAGACACCCTAAAATCAAACAAAACCAATAAAGGATTGAAAATAAATAAAGACGGGATCATCATTAAAACGAATTAGTCATGTTGAAAATCATCACCTTAATTACAAAGTTCATTCTGGTTGCCTTAACAGCCTTGTTATTCGGTTCGTGCAACCACTCCATTAATTTCAATGCAATAGAAGGAAGCGGAAATATCACCACAGAAAAGCGGCTTGTTGAAGGTGCTTTCAAAAGCATAGAGGTTAACAATGCCATAGATGTCGTTATAGAACAATCTGATAAAATTGAAATAATTGTTCAAGCAGATGATAATTTACAAAAACACATCACTACCAAAGTAGAAAATGGAACACTTGTTATTTCGTGTGATAAAAATTCTTTCATCAACATGAAATCAAAAAAAGTGACAGTAAAAATGCCTGTTATTGATGAATTAGAAGCAACAAGCGGCTCGACTATCACGAGCAAAAACACCCTGAAAGGGGAGAACATCCGATTGAATACTTCGAGTGCAGCATCGATAGATTTAAGCATCGAATCTGACAATATTACTTGTGACACCAGTAGCGGAAGTACCATTACGATTAATGGGAAAGCGCTACAGATTAAAACAACTGCATCAAGTGGTAGTGAAATCAACGCTGATAAATTATTAGCAAATGAAGTTAGTGCCGATGTTTCCAGCGGTGCGTCCATTAGCGTTCATCCTATCGTTAGCTTAAATGCTCAGGCATCCAGCGGAGGAAACATCACGTACGACATACAGCCAAAATCGATTCAGAAAAATACCAGTTCAGGCGGGAGCATCAGCCAAGAATAAGATATACTTTTGTTAAAATATAAAGAAATCATCCATCACAAGTGGATGATTTTTTTATATTTGTGTAGACACTAATTTAAATGACCATGAAAAAATATACTGTTATACTCCTGCTGCTTGTATCAACTACATTGCTATTTGCTCAGAAAAAAGAAAAAATAAAAGGATCAAAAACAGTGACTGTTGAGCAAAGAGAAGTCGGCAATTTTGAAGCGCTGCTGGTCGAAGACAATCTAGAAGTCCATCTGGAAAGAGGAGAAAAAACAGCCCTAAAAATTGAGGCTGATGATAACTTACATGGTATTATTTCTTTGGATTTAAAAGACAACACCTTGCGTATTTATACAACAAAATCAGCTGTTAACTATAAAAAAATGATTGTAAGAGTGACCTATACCAATGAATTAAACCTCATTACCGCCAAAGATGAATCGACCGTCAATGCGATACAGGAGCTTTTGTTAAACACCATTACACTAAAAGCCTATGATGCCTCCAAATTATTTGTGAATGTCAACGCAACGGATTTCTTACTTCAGGCAGATGACAAATCAAAAATAGAACTCAATTTAAAATCTGAAAACAGTACTGTCGAATTAAGCAAAAATGCAACACTTAAAGCCTTAGTTACCACAATTGATTTGAAGGTAGATTTGTACCAAAAATCAGCTGCAACCCTAGAAGGAAATGCCACAAATATGCGGATTCGACTGGATAACAATGCCTCATTCACCGGAAATAAATTCAATACAAAAAATGCGGACATAATAACTGAAAGTTATTCCAACTGCAGTTTATTTGTGGAGACGGCGGTAATTATTGATGCCGCTGGCAAATCTGAAATTCAACTTCTGGGTAGCCCAACAATAGAAATACGGAAATTTACTGATGAAGCTCAATTGGCGAAAAAATTGAAATAATCCTCTCCCCAACCCTCTCCAAAAGAGAGGGAGAAAAACCGGATTGATGTTATACAAAAAGTCCCACTTGCTAAGGCAAATGGGACTTTTTCAATATTAACTTTCCTAACTATGATTATTTAGCGGCCAAATATCTTTCGGCATCAAGAGCGGCCATACAACCTGTTCCGGCTGCAGTTATTGCTTGACGATACACATGATCCGCGGCATCACCTGCCACAAAAACGCCTTCCACATTCGTTTTTGAAGTTCCGGGAGTGTTGATAATATAACCCGTTTCATCTAATGAAATGAAATCTTTGAAGATATCTGTATTTGGTTTGTGACCAATAGCTACGAAGAAACCAGTGGCAGGAATATCAAAAACTTCATTAGTTGTTTTATTTAAAGCTTTTACTCCGGTAACAACCTGCTCATCTCCTAACACTTCAACAGTATCATGATTCATCAATATGGTGATATTCTCTGTTTTGCGAACGCGCTCTTCCATGATTTTCGATGCTCTGAATTTTTCGCTTCGCACCAACATGGTTACTTTTTTACAAAGTTTAGATAAATAGTGTGCTTCCTCGCAAGCTGAATCTCCTGCACCCACGATTACTACTTCTTGATTTCTATAGAAAAATCCATCACAGACGGCACATGCCGAAACTCCGCCACCCATCTTTAAATAGTGTTGTTCAGATGGCATGCCTAAATATTTAGCGGTTGCCCCGGTAGAAATAATTACTGTTTCGCAATGCAATTCTATTGTATCATTGATCCAAACTTTATGAATATCTCCTGAAAAATCTACTTTTGTAGCCCAACCATCACGTACATCCGTACCAAAACGTTGCGCTTGTGCTTGCAATCCTACCATCATCTCCGGACCCGTTATCCCTTCAGGATTACCAGGCCAATTTTCTACTTCGTTAGTAGTCGTTAGTTGGCCACCCGGTTGCATTCCTTGGTATAAAATAGGATTCATATTTGCTCTAGCAGCATAAATAGCGGCAGTATACCCTGCTGGACCAGAACCTATAATAAGACATTTAATTTTTTCGATTGTATCAGACATAGTGATGTTTTTTTTGGATTTAACAGTGCAAAAATAAGATATTATTGCTGGAATAAAGAACTGGAAGTATCAGTTTTTGTTATGCTTTAATAAAAAAATCCATTCTGTTGAGACAGAATGGATTTTTGTCGGGGTGGCAGGATTCGAACCTGCGGTCTTCCCGCCATTACGGGACGCTATATCCGAGCCACTAACTATTTATTTAAAGAAACCTACGTCTGCCAAGTATCTTTTCGCTCCTCTTTTTTTTATTTTATGCTCTAAAATCATTGCCTCTGATCGTGTTGGAAGTTCAACTTCATAAATCAAACACCATGGTTTCCCAGATTTTGTAGACAAACTAAATCCAGAATTATGCCGGTATAATCTATTTGTAAGATGGTCCGTTTGACCAACATAATATTTAAAAGTAATTTCACTCTGAATTATGTATACAATGTACATATTTATAAAATAAAAAAAGCCGAACACACTTGGAGGGCACTGAAAAAGTCTTTTTAAAAATTAATTGTTAATAAAAAGGAGTAGAAAACTATAGTTTTTTGCTCCT
>NZ_RYDP01000013.1:0-96305 GCF_003970395.1 Flavobacterium sp. GSP27
AAATAAGTATTTTTCGACTAAATCTGTTTTCGGACAGTTGATTTCTTTAATAGATGATTCAATGATTCAGAAAGCTGGTGTCCGAGCGGAAATAATCCCAACGGCTAGCGCGATGCCTCTGGCTCGTGCCCAATGTCATTAAGTTAAGGATTTTCATATTGTATCTTTATGATTTTTAAGTACTACAGTTCTACCTAAGTCTTAGTTATGTTTGCAACCGAGTGAATGAGATTGCTAAAAAAATAAGAATAGTCACTGAATTCATTCTTTATCCAGACTTATTTTCAATATAAAAATATCTTGAGCTTGTTTATATGGTTTAGGAAGCGAACTTTTGATTTTTAAGAAAATTATAGGCTAGCATAAAAAATCATTCTTAAAATCTGCTATTTTCTAAAACTAATTTCATCCAACCCAATTGTGTATTCTGCACGTTGATTATTATTGACATCCCAAATTTCCATTTTTATTTGAGGAATTTTTTCCCCCCAATTAATTGTTAATAAGCCAAAATGGTTATCCATAATAGGGCCTTCAATTCTATTTTTGTTGGGTGTCGCAAAGTGCCAGGTGGAGGAAAGTCCGCTGGAGGTAAAGTCGTAAATAGGATATAATCCGGGTTCTGTAAGTTTAGAAATTTCACCATAATGAACGTCTCCGGTCAAAAACAAAATACCGTTTGCTTTGGTTTTCTTGATTAGATCTAAAAATCTTTGTTGCTCCAGCGGAAAATTAGCCCAGCCTTCATACCCGTTGTACTCAATCCCAAACTGGGATCCTGAACCAATTAGGCGAAGATCAGCTGGTTTTTGTAGTTCTGTTTCTAACCATTTCCACTGTTCGGCTCCTAAGTATGTGGAATCCGGGTTTTGTACTGGTGCATAGTCCAAGGAGTAAAAATAACGTTTGTCATCCTCAAGTTCGTTATTATATAGCTTGTAATCATCCCGGAAAGTACGGTTGTCTAACAGGATAATCTGTACTTTTTTGCCTTTAGTTTCATACAAATAAGAGGTATATATTCCCTCGTGTTTTCGTCTTTCGGAAGCTATAGGTTCCCCAAAAAAATTAAGAAAAAGTTCTTTTGATTCTTTCTTTTTGGGATAATGCCTTCCTGCATCATTTTGGCCGTAATCGTGATCATCCCAAGTAGCTATGATAGGCATATTTTTTTTCAAATTTTGAAAAGTAGGTTTAGCTGCCAATCGCTCGTATTTGGCTTGCAGTGTGTGCATATTTTCAGTGTCACCGTAAATATTATCTCCCAGAAATATAAATAAATCTGGTTGGTGTTTTACCACGACATCAAAAATAGACAGGGAATTACTTTGGTTTGAACACGATCCAAAAGCAATTTTTGAAAGGTTTTTTTGCGAGTAACCATTGCAGGAAAGCAATGTTAAAACTGCTAAAAACAAGGGTGTTTTAAAGAGATTATTTTGAATCATTTTTTATTGTTTTGTTTTATAATTGTATTTAAAAGGAGATTGGTTGTCCAAAAAAAATAATGCTTCTCTAGAAATCACATGGCGACTTTTAGAAAGTATTTTTAAACGGTGACAATTAAAAATATAGGTTTGAGTAATAATTTTGAACTTAATTATAAAAAAAAATCTTCCCAAATGTAATAAAAAAAGGGATCTAACTAAAATCACATTAGAAACGTATTGCTACTATATTACCTTAAAACAGATTGGTTTGCTGTTAATTAAAAGTTAAACCAATAGATTATATGTAATTTACAGGTGCTAAAATTTATTTTTGATATTGATTAACCAATAAAAAACCTATTAATGAAGAAATTTTTCATTTTAACTGCAATCGCAGCATTAATGCTTGTGCCTACAACCCAATTTGCACAATCGAAAAGAAAAAAAGATAAAAACACCACTGTAGCCCCTCCACCAGAAAAGAAACCAGAAGCTACCATCAAGGAATACAGCAAGGTGATTACCAAAGACGCCGTTTCTGACGAAGGTTTGTTTATGGTACACAAAGTGGACAAAAAATATTTTTTCGAAATCCCGAATAAATACTTGGATAAAGACATGCTTTTGGTAAGTAGGTTGGCTAAATTACCGGCTAATTTAGGTGGCGGATATGTAAATGCGGGTTCCGAAACCAATGAACAATTAATTATCTGGCATCGTTTTCAGGACAAAATTCTGATCAAATTAAAATCATTTAGTGCCGTTGCCAATGACAGTTTACCCATCAGTATTTCAGTAAAATCAAATAATTATGAACCTACTTTATTTGCTTTTGATATTGTAGCATTCAGTAAAGATTCTTTAAATACCGTTATTGATGTGACTAAATTTTATAGCACTGATGTCAAATCAATCAGCGGTTTATCTAGTGAAATGAGAGAAACCTATAAAGTAAAAGGCCTCGATGAATCCCGCAGTTTTATCAATACGATGAAAAGTTATCCTATGAATATTGAAGTGGTTCAGGATTTCACTTACAATGCATCTAAACCGCCTGTTCAGGAAGATGCAGAAACAATTAGCATCCAAATGAATCAATCGATGATTCTGTTGCCGGAAAAACTGATGCAACCCAGATTAGCAGATCCGCGAGTGGGTTGGTTTACCATGAGCCAGATTGATTATGGAAGTAATGAATTGAAATCCGACAGTAAAACCTATATCCGCCGTTGGAAATTGGAACCAAAAGATCCTGTCGCTTACGCAAAAGGTGAACTGGTAGAACCCATCAAACCTATTGTGTACTATTTAGATCCTGCCACGCCTGAAAAACTACGCAAATACATTAAACAAGGAATTGAAGATTGGCAAAAGCCTTTTGAAACTGCTGGTTTTAAAAATGCAATTATTGCTAAAGACGCGCCTACTAAAGACGAGGATCCTGATTTTAGCCCGGAAGACATTCGGTATTCTGTAATTCGTTATGTAGCGAGTACGACGCGTAATGCGGTTGGGCCAAGTGTTTCTGATCCCAGAACGGGAGAAATTATAGAGAGTGATGTTATTTGGTACCACAATCATTTGCGTTCCTATAGAAACCGTTATTTGTTAGAAACCGGAGCAGCAAATCCTTCAGCAAGAACCTTGAATACCACTGACGAAGAGATGGGTGAAATGATGCGCATGGTTATTGCACATGAAGTAGGGCATGCGCTTGGTTTTCCTCATAATATGGGAGCGAGTTGTGCGTATGATACTGAAAATTACAGAGACGGTGCCTTTACTCAAAAAAATGGAATTGCAGCGAGTTTGATGGATTATGCCCGTTTTAATTATATCGCTCAACCTGGAGATAAAGACATTCGTTTCATACGCCAGATGGGGCCTTACGATCATTATGCAACCAATTGGGGCTATAGAGTCATTCCTAATGCCTCTTCTCCGGAAGTAGAAGTGCCTATTTTAGACCAATGGATTATGGAAAAAGCAGGAAATCTTGTTTATAAATATGGGAAACAAAGCAGTAGTTTTGATCCAACTTCACAAACGGAAGATATCGGAAATAATTCCATGAAAGCAAGTTCATACGGACTTAAAAACTTGCAATATGTAGCTTCTCATTTATCAGAATGGACGAGTGATGTGACTAATAACTATGAGGATTTAGACGAATTATACAAAGAAATGCTGGATGTCTGGAGTAGATATGTGGGACATGTGGTAACGAATGTGGGCGGTGTTTATGAAACAACCAAAAAGCCAAACCAAACCGGAAATATTTATGAAATTGTACCAAAAGCAAAACAACAAGAAGCCATGCAATGGTTACAAGCCAATGCTTTTACTTCTCCAACGTGGTTGGTGAATGTAAGTACATTGAAAAACATTGATTACTCCGGTTACACAGAACGTTTTCGAAATTTACAAGCCAGACATTTGAATGCTATGTTGAGTTTTGAACGAATTGGTCGATTGATGGATGCGGAAATCATGGGAACTACTAATTATAAAGCATTGGATTTATTGAGTGATATGCGTAAAGGAATTTGGAAAGAAGCCAATTTAGCTTCGAATGTGACTATTTACAGAAGAAATTTGCAACGCGCATACATTGAAAGAATGAGTTATCTGATGAAAGAAGAAATTAAATCCGGACGTTCTTCTGACTATTATAATGTGGCTCAGTCCGATGTGAGAGGATTGGTGAGAGGCGAGTTGAATGCATTAAAAACCACCTTAGCAGTTGCTAAAACCAGAGTTGTAAATGCAGAAACAAGATACCATTATGAAGACGCGATTAAAAGAATTGAATTGATTTTAAATCCAAAATAATCAAAACTTAGATTCTGTTTTACAAAAAAAATCCGCTTTCGAGCGGATTTTTTGGTGTTATAAAAAAGATTTTATACTATGAAAATGATTTACTTCAAAGGAAATGTAGCTTCGAAAGCCTTAAATCTGGACTCTAAATCATTTAGCAATTGTTTTTTTACAGAAGCCTCTTTGATGAAACTGTACTGAATGCTGTTGTACACATATTGCTTTATATCTTTATAGGAAACGTCTTTGTATCTTTTGGCTAACAAGACATATTGTTCGGTCATATTCGTGCGTAAAATCCCGGCATCATCCGTACTAATTACGATTGGCACGCCAAATTCTTTATATAAAGTCAATGGATGACGGCTTTCTTTTACTTTCAAAATAAACTCATTGCTTACTAAATTGATTTCGATAGGAATGGTTTTCTTTGCCATATAACGCAGCAAATTATACGAATCTTTCTCGTAGGCCATATCTACTCCGTGCCCAATACGGTTGGCTCCTGCAGTATAAACGGCTGATCCAATATGCCACGTTAACTCTTCCGGTTGTACTAAACCAAGCGTCAACTCGCCGGCGTGCATTGTATATTTTACATTTGGATAACGGGAATGACAGTATTTAAACATTAGCATGTGTAACCAATAATCCTTCATCGAGGTTTCTCCATCTTCTGGAGAAACAATGTTAACTCCTGCCATCAGTGAACTTTCATCTGCAGATATGAATGCGATTACCAGATTTTTGAATAAATCTACGGGTTCCATAAATCGCAATACAAAATTTTGATACCGCATTGTAAATTGCTTGTCATCGATTTTAAGGTCTTTGTGCAGCTTAGTAACAAAATTGGTATTGAAGGCTTTAGCATAGGATTCGGCATCTTTTTTTAGTAGTGAATTGTACACCGAATCCAATGATTTTAAAACTGCTTTTTCATCTTTTGCTAAAGCTGATTTTCGCAATCTGGAATTGAATTTTGTTAAATCATCGGTATTCATATCTGTTGGGATTGTAGACAATTGGGTTTCAATATAACTGACATTTTCTGAAATAGCTCTGTTTTTAAGTTCCAATAATCCTTGTCCAAAATTCCCTTTGATGGCCGGTTCGAACTTCATAAATGATTCGAAAAACAACTTGTCGGATGGATAATCTACATCATTATAGTCTTTTATAGACCACTTTTGCATGATTTTTTGCTTATATGCTTCTAATGTTCCGTTATTTTTCAATGTCGAAAATAGTAGCCAGTTTCCCGTTGCTGGTTTTTCTTTTAACACATCCATCGTCTCAATATTGAGATAAAAATCGTCTGCAATAGCGCGTTGCAATATGGATTCAGCGTAAATGGAACCTGAGAAATGATGATGCAAATCACCGCCTTTTGGCATTTGCGAAAAGAAAGCAGTTAGTTCCGCTTCATTGTTTCTGATCTTTTCAAAATAGTCATTCGTGGATTGTGAGTAACTATTATTTAAAAAAAGTGCGAAGAATAAAGTATAGAGTAATTTCATGATTTTGTAATTGTATTGATAGTATTTTACTGGTTCTTTTTTCAAAACGGTTTTTTTGCTTTTAAGCTTTTAATGCAAAGGATATTTTTTTATGCTTGAATCTATTGATGTGGCATTTAAACCCTTGTTTTTGAAAAAAAGATATACCTTTTGCCAAATTTAAGCAATTTCACTTTCTGTTTGGTGAAACAATTAAAAAGTTTTATTTTTGCAACTCTTATGAAAAACGGTACCATTCTAATCTCTCAAGGTACTCCGCCTTGATTTATAGTTTTTAAATCAAAAGAGTTTTTTAAAAACATTTTATCGCATTTTTTGTCGACACAACTTCTTTATATGAAATTGTACCCAAATATTCTTATTATAATTATCACATGAAAAAAGTATTTAACTTATTTGATTTTTCACGGCAAGTCAATTACAAAACTGAAATTTTAGCAGGATTAACCGTGGCTATGACTATGATTCCGGAATCATTATCTTTTGCAATAGTAGCAGGTTTTCCGCCATTGATGGGTTTATATGCGTCTTTTATTGCGGGATTGATTACGGCTGTCTTTGGTGGTAGACCGGGAATGATTTCTGGAGGAGCAGGAGCAACGGTAATTGTTTTAATTGCTTTAATGAATTCAAATGGATTAGAATATGTTCTTGCAGCAGTTGCTTTGGCAGGAGTTTTACAAATTTTAGTAGGGCTTTTTAAACTTGGAAAATTTATCCGACTGGTACCACAGCCCGTTATGTTTGGTTTTGTAAATGGATTAGCCGTAATTATTTTCATGTCGCAATTGGATCAATTCAAAACCTTTGTTAATGGTAAAAGTGAATGGCTTTCTGGAACTTCTTTCTTTATTATGGTAGGATTGGTTGCATTGACAATAGCAATTGTGGTGTTGCTACCCAAAATAACAAAAGCAGTTCCATCTTCATTAGTGGCAATTATTGTGGTATTTGGACTGGTTTTTTTCTTTGGAATTGAGACTAAAACGGTGCGGGATATTGCTTCCGTAAGTGGCGGTTTTCCACCTTTTCATATTCCTAATATTCCTCTTAACCTGCAAACGTTACAAATAATATTTCCTTACGCATTAATCATGGCTTCTGTGGGATTGACAGAAGGGTTATTGACCTTGAACTTAGTTGATGAAATAACTGAAACAAAAGGCAAAGGAAATAAAGAGTGTATCGCCCAAGGAAGTGCTAATATTTTGAATGGTTTTTTCTTTGGGATGGGAGGTTGCCCTATGATTGCACAAACATTAGTTAATCTTTCGGCGGGTTCCAGAGCGCGATTATCAGGAATCATAGCTGCACTAACCATACTTGTAATTATTTTGTTTGGTGCTCCAATAATTGAACAGTTACCTATGGCGGCTCTGGTTGGTGTCATGATTATGGTAGCAATTGGAACATTTGAATGGGCGAGTTTCAGAATCATCAATAAAATGCCAAAACACGATATTTTTGTTGGGATTTTAGTGGCACTAATTACTATAGTACTACACAATTTGGCTTTAGCCGTCTTAGTTGGAGTCATCATTTCTGCATTAGTTTTCTCTTGGGAAAGCGCCAAAAGAATTAGGGCTAAAAAATACCTAGATGATAAAGGAGTGAAGCATTACGAAATTTATGGGCCTTTATTTTTTGCTTCAACAACCGCTTTTTTGGAAAAATTTGATATTTTGAATGATCCAAACGAAGTCATTATTGATTTTAAAGAAAGTAAAATTACCGATATGAGTGCTATTGATGCCGTAAATAAAATTACAGAGCGGTATGCAAAAGTCGATAAAACGGTTCATTTGCGACATTTAAGCGAAGATTGCAGAGTGTTACTAAAAAACGCGGATAGCGTAATTGACGTAAATATTTTAGAAGATCCTACTTATAAAGTTGTTGTTGATTAGCTTTACAACTTGAAGCTATTCAAAAAAGAATAGCCACAGATTCACTAATTTTATTTTTTATTCGAATTAAAATCATTAAAAATGTAGCGATAATCTTATTGCTTATTTTTATAATAAGCTATACTTTCATCGCCTCTGCTGCTAATCATCCTGTTTTGAGAGCGGCATTGATAGAACTATTCAGTAAGTTGTCGCCACAAATGAACAGCGTATCTGATATTTTTATTTCCGAAACAGCAATCGTATTTCGCACACTTGCCTGATTAGGCAAAGCATAGTCAATGTGATACGCCTTTAGAATTTTCCACGAACTTATTTTTGAACCAAAGGGTATTTATTTTATCTTTTAAATTCCCAACGGGAGCAAAAAGAGTGGCAAGTGCGGCCGATGGTATTCAGAATGGATCTGCCAGTCTAGCTCCCACAATAATTACATCCTGTTTCATAGCTTTTTGATAAATTTTCGTATAAAAACAGACCAAATAGAGTTTTATAGTCACTTAAATAAACGACAATTTAAATTTTGATTATTGTTGCTGTATTTGAAATTGCATCATTAAGTCAATTTGTTCGTCATTTCCTAAGGTAAAAATGTGTTTGTCAAATACTACAAATCCATTTTTAGTATAAAATCGAATGGCTCGGTGATTTTCTTCCCAGACACCAAGCCAAATATAATCAACGCCAGTACGTTGTGCAATCTTTTTTACTTCGTTCAGCAACAGTTGCCCAATGTTTTTACCATGAAAAGTTTGTAAAACATAAATCCGATGTATTTCTAAAGCATTTTTGTTTATGTTTTCCGTTTGAGCATCACCTATGTTTATTTTTAAATATCCAACGATTTCTGATTTTGAAATGGCTACATAAAAAAAGGAATTTGGATTGTTCAATTCAGTTGTTAATTGTACTGCATTGAAGTTTTTTTCGATGTAATTAGTGATGTTTTCAGGGGTGTTTACAGCGGCATAAGTTGCTGTAAATGTTTGGATACTTATCTTTTGCAGTTCTTTAAGATCAGCGATTGTAGCTTTTCTAATTTCAATTAGATTCATGTTGACCTACTCTTTGTGTTATTTTTAAACTCAAAAATACCAAAAAAAAGGTTGCTAAACTAAATCCTCTAGTACACTATTAAACAAATTAGTTTAAAGGCTCTTGATTTCTTGATTTCAATTAGTACTTTTGGGAGAATTAATAAAAAGCGCTCGAAAGAGTAATGTGTATGAAAATTGTAATATCGCCAGCCAAGTCGTTAAATTTAGAGAAACAGCTACCTACGGAGTTGCACACCCAACCTTTGTTTTTAAAAGAATCGCGAGAAGTCCACAAAGTTTTAAAAGAGATGAAGCCTGCTGATTTATCAATTTTGATGAGTATTTCAGATAAGTTAGCAGATTTGAACTGGAAACGAAATCAAGATTGGAAAACACCTTTTACCACTTCAAATGCACGTCCGGCTGTGTTTACTTTTGATGGTGATGTGTACATTGGATTAGATGCGTATTCGATTCCAGAAAAAAAAACAGAAGCTTTACAAGATCGTTTAAGAATCCTATCCGGTTTGTATGGCTTGCTGAAACCATTGGATTTAATTCAGGCGTACAGATTGGAAATGGGCACCAAATTACCCATTGGCGAAAGCAAAAATCTGTATGAATTTTGGAAACCAATCGTTACAAAAGCTTTAAATAAAGAGCTCAAAGAAGACGAATTGTTTGTCAATCTTGCAAGTACGGAATACTTTTTGGCAATTGATGTCAAGGCGTTGAAAGTTCCTGTGATCACTCCGGAATTTAAAGAGTACAAAAACGGAAAATTAAAGATCATCAGCTTTTTTGCCAAAAAAGCTAGGGGAATGATGGTGCGTTATATTATTGATACGGATGCTCAAACGATTGAAGATTTGAAAGGGTTCAATTATGATAGCTATCAATTTGATGCAAATTTATCGGAGGGCAATCATTTGGTTTTTACCCGTTAGAGACGCTATTAATCGGCTCTTTATTAATGCATGGCATCAGCAGGATTGATTTTGTTTTTCCCTTTTTTGATAAAAAAGATGATTGGAATACAACACAGAAACATAATTCCCAGATACAGAAAAATATCCATATACGATAAAACGGTACTTTGTTTCATCACTGAATAATCAATAACCTGATAGGCTTTTTTCAGCGATTCATTAGCACTAAATCCTTTTGACATAAACCCTTTTTGCAACATTATAACGCGTTGTTGGACTTCGAACTTGCTGGCATCTAAATTTGAAATCAAATTTACTCTGTGTTCCTGACCAAATCTCGTGATAAAGGTGGTGATAATTGCTATTCCAAATGAACCTCCCAATTGGCGCATCATTCCTGTAAAGGCTGCCCCTTCGCCAATATCCTTTCCTTTTAAGGTGGAGAGTGACAGTGTGGTTATGGGTACAAACAGCAGTCCCAATCCTATTCCTCTTAAAATTAATCCCCAATACAAATGCTCAACACCCGTATTAGGAGTCAAGCTGTTGTGCATCATTAGGGTAAAGAAAAAGAAAATCAAAAAACCAAGACCCACCATATAACTTTGCGGAACACCTCTTTGAATTAGTTTACCAATAATGGGCATCATAATAGCAGTGGTGATTGAACCCGGAATAAGCAATAATCCTGCATCTGTAGCGGTCCAGCCTAGAATGGTTTGGGTGTAAATTGGAATTATTAATGTGGAACCATAAAGACCAAAGCCTAATATGAAACACATTATGACACCAATTCTTAGATTTCCATCTTTTAAAACCTGCAAATTGACAATAGGATGTTTGTAGGTCATTTCTCTCCAAATGAATAATACCAAGCCAAAAATGGATACCGTACTCAAGAATATAATTATTTTATTGTTGAACCAGTCATCTTGTTGTCCGTGTTCTAGAACATATTGCAAAGAACCAATAAACACAGTCAACAGAAAAATCCCCAACCAATCGACCTGATTGGCTTTTAGTTTTTCGCCATATTTAGGACTTTTAACAAAAGTTAAAGCTAGAATAGTAGCTATGATACCAATGGGAATATTGATATAAAAAATATAAGGCCAAGAGAAATTGTCAACAATATAACCCCCTAATGGCGGACCCAAAGTAGGTCCCACGATAACTCCCATTCCATAAATAGCCTGTGCCATACCTCGTTTTGCAATGGGATAACTCTCTGTTATAATGGTTTGTGCGGTCACTAATAAAGCACCACCGCCCAAACCCTGAATAAATCTAAACGTAATAAGTTCCCATATATTATTGGCATTGCCACACAAAAAAGAGGCTACTGTAAAAATGATAATGGAAGTCACAAAATAATTTCGTCTTCCAAATTGTTGTGAAAGCCAGCTGGTCATAGGGATTACAATCACGTTTGCAATAGCATAAGCGGTAATGACCCAAGCAACATCATTTAATGTGGCACCCAGACTTCCTCTCATGTTTGTCAGTGCCACATTGACTATAGTGGTATCTACGATTTCAAGTAAAGCACAAAGTACTGCTGTGATCGTAATAAGAACTCGTCTGTAGCCATATTCTACTAAATCGTCTTCTCCTGCTTGTGCCATTTATACTAAAGTGTAAACTATCATTTTATTAAAAGAGGTGCCGTTTTTAATTCAAAAAAAACAGCTTTAATCTAAATGTACATCAACATCTACATTCATTCCCGGGCGCAGTAATTTTATTTTTTCAGGGTCATTTGTTGGAATCAAACTTATTTTAACAGGTAATCTTTGAATGGTTTTCACAAAATTTCCTGTGGCATTATCTGGCGGTAATAAGGAGAAACGGGATCCTGTTGCTGGGGAAAAGGAAGTAATGGTTCCCTTGAAATCATATTCGGGATACGCATCTACTTTTACGATTACTTTTTGACCAATAACCATATTGTTGAGTTGCGTTTCTTTGAAATTAGCAACTACCCATGCTTCATTGTTGTTGATAATATAAAATAGGGATTGCCCTGGTTGCACTAGTTGTCCCGGCTGAATATCAATTTTTGATACCTGACCATCAATAGCAGCAGTGATAGCAGTGTAGGTTAAATTTAATTTTGCGGCATCAAGCATTGCTTTTGCTCTTTGTATATTGGCTGCAGCCACTTCTGTCTGTTTACCTGAAACTTTAGATTTAGCTATAATAACTGATTTTTGAAAGGCAGTGGCTCTTTCCTGTTGTTGTAACACGCGTACTTGACTTTCAGCTTCCAGTTTGGCGGCTAAAGCCTGTTCGTATTGTTGTTTTGTGATCGAATGGCTTTTGTATAAATTATCATATCGATTGTAATCACTGGTTATGCGTCCCAATCTTATTTTTGCGGATTCGATATTACCACTTGCAGATCGTACATTGGCATCCGAAACAGAAATACTGGCTAAAGCACTTCCTATATCAGCTTTAGTAACTTCAAAATTACCTTCAGCGCCAATCATTGCAGCATGTGCTTCTTCAATTTTTAACTGGTAATCCCTTTTGTCAATGGTAAAAAGCGTATCGCCTTTCTTTACAAAATCATTGTCCTTGATGTACACTTTATCCACATATCCTGAAACTCTTGGGATAATTGGGTTCATGTTTTTTTCAATTTGGGCATCATCAGTTTCTTCGTGAGATTGTGAATGCAGGTATTTAAAAGTTCCGTACGTCCCACCTAAAACTACCAATGCCAATAGGATTATGATAAATTTTGTATTTGTTTTTTTGTTTTCCATGGTAGGTATATTATAATTTTGAAAGCGTGAAGGTTTGAGATAATTGGCCGGTTACCGAGAGTAACTCATAGTATTTTTGAATGGTATTGGCTTTGGCCAAAGTCTTATTGATTTTAGAACTCAATTGCTCTACATCAGCCTCCAGTAAATCATTGGTGTCCGAAAGACCGTTGTCATATTTATCTTTGATGATTCTGTAATTTTCAGAAGATTGTTCCAGCGCTTGTCCATATACAACATCTTGTTTTAAAGCTAAATCATAATCTTCAATCGCTTTTTGAACTTGGATTTTAATATAATCCGTTAGTATGGCTTCAGAGTTTTGGACTTCTAAAAATTTATTTTCGGCCAGCCGCACTAAAGTTCCGTTTTTTAGAATGGCACTCAAATCATACGAAAGCCCGACTCCTATATTCATCGCGTTTTGCACCGTAATCACATTGCTCAGGTCTAATGCCGTATACCCGCCAACTAACGCAATGGCCGGATAGTACGACCCTTTAGCTATTTTTATATTGGCTTCACTGGCTTTTCCCTGAAACCGAAGGGCTTCTAAATCCTTTCGATTTTCTAGTGCAGGTGATTCATTTTCAGGGATATTAGTCATTTGGAAATCGGCAAAATCACGCTCTCGAATCTCTAATTTTGTGTCCGGATTTAGTTTTAAAAGCGTAACCAGATAAAAGTTGATGATTTTTAAATTATTATTTGTTTCGTCTAATGACAATTGGATTTTCGAAGCCTGTAATTGGGATTTTAACAAATCATTTCTGGGGATAATTCCGTTTTTTTCAAGGGCTATAAAATCGTTTACCCGCTGTTGCGCACTTTTTTGATTTTCTTTTAGTAGTTCAATTGTTTTCTGGGCTTTGTATAAACTGGCATAATAATCAATCACCCGCAACGCAATTTCCTCCTTTGTTTGCAATGCCGTAGCCATTTCTGCCTGATACAAATTTTCATAAACGGTAATGCTATTTTGAATTTTAAAACCTGAGAAAACCGGAACACTAGCATTCAACTGTCCAATCATCAATTGATTGACAATTGGGAGTGCTTCCTGAGTTCCTGTATTATTTTGATTGAGTTTGAAATTAACGGAAGCATTTGCTAATCTTTGGTATTGCCCTGAAAGTTTCAAATCAGGATATTGATTGTTTTTGGTAGATTGCAGTTCGTACTTTTTAGTTTTTACTTTTGTATTGGCCAGTGTAACTTCATTACTTTTGGCCCAAGCCAAATTGATGGCTTCGTTCAATGTTAAACTTGTTTTTTTTTGCGCTGCTGCAGATGAAATTCCAATGAAGAAAATCACAATGAGCATGAATGGACTAACTTTCATACGTAGATAATTTTTGTTTTTTGTAGGAATATGGAATTCGCATAGGTCTTTATTATTGTTTGCATAGCATTTCTGGTGTGCCCATTTCATAGATCAGAAGTGCCTTTACAGTTTGTTGAATGTGCGTTGTCAAATTGGTTTTGATGTAATTATTGTATAAATCTTCAGTTTTCAAGTTTAATAAATTTTCGAAGAAAGGTTTGTTCATGTGAAAATGAAAAAAAGTGCCCAGAATTGTGGGTGTGATAAGCGGAATAATAACATCTTTTCTGAAAATGCCTTTATTCTGGCCTTCTTTAATTATAATTTCAAGGGATTTTAGATTTCCTTTTTTTAATTCTGAAAAAACCGAAAGATTTTGTTTGCTTTTTTTGGAGGGGAATTCAAAGTGTAATATTCTATAAATCCCTCGATTACTATTGATTCTGTTGATGTACAGTTCAATCAGCTTATTGATTTTGTCAAGGGGTTCCAGATCTTCCAGCAATAAATGTTCTAATTGATTTTTAAGATCTGAAGTTCTGTACACTATAAGCGATTCCAGTAGTCGCTCTTTGGACCCAAAATAATACGAAACCATAGCAATATTGATTTTTGCCATTTTTGCTATGTTCCTAATCGAAGTACCGTCAAATCCCTTTTCTGCAAAAAGAGTTTCTGCAACTTCCAGGATTTGAATTTGTTTGTCGTTAAAATTACGTTTCAAGAGAATTTAATTTTTTAAAAAACAAAACTAAACAAGCGTTTAAATTAAACAACCGTTTGGTTTTTATTTAACATTGTTTTAACATTTTAAATAAAGCGGAACGGTTTGTTTTATTTTTGATAGTCTCAAAAAGGAAGGTTTCGGGAACGGTGACTTCTATCTAAAATTGTGAATATCTATTTTAGGAATAGTAAATTTAGTTTCCTTTAAAATCTATCTTTGACATCCTAAAAATAAAATAAAATGAGCACAACTTGGTACGAATGCAAAGTGAAATATAGAAAAACAGATGAAACCGGCGGGCAAAAAATTACGACCGAACCCTACTTGGTAGATGCGTTATCTTACACAGAAGCCGAAAGCCGAATTAATGAAGAAATGTCAGCGTATATCAGTGAAGAATTCAAAATCACGAATATAAAAGTGGCTAATTATGCTGAGATTCATCCTTTTGAAAATGCAGATCGCTGGTTTAGATCTAAAGTTTCATTACTCGCCTATGACGAAGAAAGTGGCAAAGAACGCAAGACCAATATGTATTTATTAGTGCAAGCCAATGAGGTAAAAGAGGCTTATGATAATACTATCAGTGTGATGAAAGGCACGATGGGAGATTATACGATTCCTGCTATTTCAGAATCTCCTATTATGGATGTTTTTCCGTATTTCAGTGGAGAAGAAGGAGAATTGGAACAATTAGAAAGGTTCAATGCAATCAAAGCTTCTAAACCGGAAGCAACTGTCGAGATAGAAGATCACATGGAATTTGAAACCGCACTTGAAGAAGAAGTTGCAGTTTAAGACAAATTGTATTAAATAAAACTCACCGCAAATTCGCAAATTATAGAAACCGTTGCTAACTGTTTTTATCTGCGAATTTGCGGTTTTTAAATTTTAATACTAAGTTTTTTATAATTCCAATTGGTTCTGTCTAGCCAAGACTTTCTCGTATGCTTTTCGTGGGCTTCCTCTAAAATAAACTTCACCACAATAGGTATAACCTGAACTTTCAAAAATTTTTATCATGGCAATGTTGTCAAAATTGGTGTCTGCTTTTATGCTGTAAATGAGGTTGCTTACCGCAAAATCCTCAATGTGTCTGAGAATCATTTTAGCCAAGCCTTTGCCTAAATACTTTTCAGCAATAGCTACGCGGTGAAGTACAACAAAATCATCATTGGTTAACCAGTTTCCTTCAATTTTCTCATAAGCAGGCTCGTCATTGATTAATACCGCACTATAGCCAATGATGGTTTCTCCTTCAACCAAAACAAATCCTTCCCCTTTTTCTATATCTTTTTGTACAACCTCTGGATTTGGGTAACCGTCTTGCCATTGATTGCTGCCGTCTTTTTTTCTTCGAATGATAGCTTGTTGTAATATCTCCCATATTGGAGATATCTCAGAGGATTCTGCTTTTCTAAAGTGATACTTGATCATCGTAATTTAAGTTTTTTAGGGTATTCGCTAAAGTATTTCTGCCGCTTACAAAGGGTACTAAATTAGGTTTTATTTTTCGTTTTTTTTTAGCTTTGGTCTATAAAAGAGTGTTTTTTTATACTCAAAAGAAGCTGTAGAGTACAAATGAATCAACTTCTGGAACGTTTATGGAATGACAGAACAGAACTGTTGAATAAAAAAAAGACTACAGCAATTCCTGAAATTAAACCAGAGTCAAATTTAACAATGATAGCGGTGGTGGGCATCTAACACTATTTGTCAATAGATAAAATACGTTTTTTATGTTTCATAAGTGTGTAAATTATTCGAGCGCAATACCCAAAACAAATCCTAAAGTATTCTAAATTGTATTGATTTACAGTTTTTTATTTCTGAATTTTGATATCTAAAGATAGATCATGAAAAAGAAAATTCTGGCCTTAGGAAGTCTAACATTGCTCTCAGTAACTTTATTCGTAATGAATCTGTGCCACTCTACACCTAAAAAGGTAAAGGCAATACAAAATTTTGATAAAGACAAATTTCTAGGCAACTGGTACGAAATTGCACGGCTGGATTTTGTTTTTGAAAAAAATTTAAACAATACCACAGCTAAATATTCACTCAATAAGGATGGAAGTCTTAAAGTGATGAATCGGGGTTTTAATTTTATAAAGAACAAATACGTTGCAGCTACAGGCAAGGTTAAGTTTGTGGGCGATTCAAACACCGGAAAATTAAAAGTTTCTTTTTTTGGTCCATTTTATTCAGGGTACACCATTATAGCACTTGATTCGGATTATAAATATGCTTTGATGGCTGGGAGAAGTCTTAAGAATTTATGGTTTCTTTCACGAGATAAAACAATGCCTCAAAATATAAAACAAGCGTATCTAAAAACAGCACAAGACCTTGGCTACAATACTTCCCAGCTCATTTGGGTCCAACACAATTAATTGATACAATTGAAAACGTACTTGCTTATTTTCAATAATTGGTACTTAGTACGTTCCAATTGATGCCGTAAATTGTGCAGGAATGTATGAAAAAAAATATTTATTAATTTTTTCAGGAAAAATTAGAATAGTATTTTTGTCACATGAATTTATCCAAATCAAGTGTTTTGTTTATGGCAGCCTGCACTGGACTTATTGTTGCCAACCTCTATTATTGCCAACCCTTAATTATTTTAATAGCATCCGAATTTAAAATTCCCGTTACGGATTCCGGTACAATAACCTACCTGACGCAAGCAGGTTATGCTATTGGACTTTTTTTTATGGTTCCGCTTGGCGATAAGATTGAACGTAAAAAACAGATTTTAATCACCACTTTTGCCTCAGTAATAGCCTTGATTATTGCGGCTACTGCCCAAAGTTTTGTGGTGCTAGAAATTGCTTCATTACTTATAGGTATTACTTCTATAGTGCCACAATTGATTTTACCTTTGGCTGCCTCTTTAAGTAAGCCGGAAGAACGGGGTAAAGTGGTAGGGACCATTATGAGTGGTTTGCTTGTGGGGATATTATTGTCTAGAACCCTTAGCGGCTTTATTGGAGATATTTGGGGCTGGCGAGCCATGTTTTGGATAGCCGCCGGAATATGTCTTTTTATTTTTTTTGTAATCTACAAGCAATTTCCATTCAATCAACCAGTATTCGGGGGAACTTATGCGCAATTAATCCAATCGCTTTTTTCTTTGATAAAAACCCAACCGTTATTGCGAGAAGCAACCGTGATGAATGTATTTTGTTTTGCTCAATTTGGAGCGTTTTGGACCACAATGGTGTTATTGCTTTCTGATGATCCTTTTCATTTTAATAGCGCAACAATAGGTCTTTTTGGCGTGGTGGGCGCTTCCGGAGCATTAGCGGCACCTTTGGTAGGTAAAATCGGAGACAAAGGCAGTTCTAGAGTTGTTGTGGGATATGGCAGTTTATTGATGTTAGTCAGTTTTGTTATTTTTTATTTTTCAGCACAAAGTATTATCGGAATAATTATAGGGATTGTCTGTATTGATATTGGTTTACAAAGTGTTCATATTTCAAATCAAACCCGTGTATATTCAATACTTCCAGAGGCACGAAACCGTATGAACACCGTGTATATGTCGTTTAGTTTTTTAGGAACCGCGGCAGGTTCAGCTTATGGTTTGATGTTATGGAAATATGGAGGCTGGCAGGCCGTTACTTTGGGTTGTATTATTTTGTCCTTATTAGCATTAACTGTGTATGCAGTTACTTATAAACGCAAAGACAAAGTGCAAAAAGTACAATGAATTGAGTGTATAAAAAAAGCGCAAAGTATTTTGACTTTGCGCTTTTTTTATAATACTCTGAAATACTTTAAAAAAAAATATAGTTTTTTACATGAGTTTGCCAAAGAAAACAGCATTCCAAAATAATTTTTCTGTTCCCAGCCAGAAGGCTCGGAAATTAGTATTGTCTGTGAAAATTAAAATAGCTCCATCTCCTTTTCGAATGGCTTGAAACGGTACGGTTTCTTTTAACAACTCCAGTTTTGGTTTCGAAATGTAACCGCTCAACAATGGATTTTTAGTATATTGGATTGGATTACCAAAACTATTTTTATTGGGTTCAATAAAAATAGAGGAGTTTCTGAAAATAGGCATCGTATTTCGTGGCATTCCATAATTAATAGGATGTGATAAATCTAATCTGGTTTCAAATATTGCCCCGCCAATCTCTTGTGCTCCCGTGAAATCACTAGTTTGTTCAAATGAAATTGCTTTAGCTTCATTTTTAGTAGTTTCCAAAGTTAATTCAATTAATTTACTATCATTCAGCCATTTAATAGCATCCTGATACGCAATTAAAGTTCCTCCACTTTGAGTCCATTGCTCTATTTTAGCTGCTGTAGCTGGTGAAAGTCCACCATAATTTCCATTGACCATGATCAAAGTCGTATAACCACTTAGAGTCACTCTTTGTAGTTGTTCCATATCTATTTTAGTCAATGGAATTTGTGCTTTTTGATCAAATAAATGCCATAATTCTCCCGCATCTGATGGATCAACACCACGTCCCACGACCATAGCTACTTTAGGCATGGTAAGATTGACTAGATTGGGATTTCCTAAATTGGCACCATCAGTAAACCCGGTTTCTACGGCGGTAATAGCAATAGCGTATTCCGGGATAATTTGGTTCAGGTACGCATACATTTCATCTGAACTCATTGTCTGATTCTGAACAGGTACTAACAAACTCCCATAGGAAAAAGTTTTTCCGTTGTGGACAAATGGTTTCTTAGTGGTTTTTATACGCAGTCCTTTGGCCTGTAATTGGTATAAAAGTTTAGGAGAATTGTAGTCTGTCCATTCGATTAGGTATCCTACATCACTTTTTTGATTGACCGTTCCGGGTTTCAATACATTTTCGTAACGTGCCCCGGCTTGTGAAAGGGAATTCAGTTCCTCAAAATTTAAATTGAAAGCCAGATCAAAATTCCATGCTGAAATGTCATAAAAGATACTGTCTTTGAACTTGGTTTGTCTATCAAAAATAGCGTGTATGAGCTTTGAGTTTTTTTGTTCCATGGGAATAATAATACTCAAATCTTTACTGAATTTCTTTTTGTTGATGGTGATGTCTTCTTTCAATTGCAGCATTTCAATTTTATGCTGGCTAAGTATTTTGGCGAGTTCTTGAACTTTAGTAGCATCTTTTTCGTCTCCAAATACATAGCCTTTTGTTTTGTTTCTTTTACTTTCGGCACTGGAATTAGTAAAAAAATCGCGTTGGTATTCCAGCAACTCTTTTCGCATTTCATACGCAGCCTGTACTGATGACAAGCTGGTTGTAAATTGATTTTTGATGGTAAATGGAAAAGTGATTATTCCGTTTACGCTTTGTTGGGCATGTCCTCTTGAACTCGCTTGTTCAAATAAAATACCGATACCTCCATTGATGTCAGGATAGGTAGATCCTTTGCCGTAATAAAAGTCATCAAAACCATCTTCGACATAATAAAAACTTCCAATTTTATCCAATGCTTTGGCATGGTAGCCTGCAATTTTTTTGGTTAGTTTTTGGTTTAATTCAGGAGTGAGTGGGTTGGTGCGACTTTGAACTCCCGGCTGAAAAAAGTAAGTCGAATTAGTTCCCATTTCGTGAAAATCACACAATACATTTGGCATCCATTTCCTGAAAGTCCTAATGCGCGCCTGACTTTCTGGAAGTTGAACGGGAAGCCAGTCTCTGTTCATGTCAAACCAGTAGTGATTAAATCTTCCGCCTGGCCATGCTTCATTAAATTCTCGGTCATTAGGATCTGTTACTAAGTTTTTACTTTTATGGCTGTTCACCCATGTTGAAAAACGATGCAAACCATCTGGATTTAAACTTGGATCTAATAGAATAATCGTGTTATCCAGCATTTTCTTTAGTTCAGGACTTTCTGAGGCTGTAAGATAATAGGCCAGAGCAATTGCGGCACCGGTTCCGCTGGATTCATTTCCATGGATTGAATAGCCTAAATAGAGTACGATAGGCAAATTAGATACATCCGAAGCATTAGTATCTGAATCCGATAAAGCGAGGTGTTTTCTATGAATTTCATCAATTTTTGCTAAATTTTCAGGACTTGAAATGGTAAGTAATTGTAGTGGACGGTTTTCATAAGTGTAACCGGTTGTTTCTATTTGCACTCTGTCAGAAGCTTTTGCAATAGCTTCCATAAAGTGAACTACTTGATTGTGATCAGTATGCATTTCTCCTAATTCAAAATTAAAAACACTTTTAGGTGTCGGAATTTTGTCATTGTACGTTTCGTTTTGCGGCAAAAAATACGCTAGTGGTACTGGTCTTTCTTGTGCATTGCAAATGAAACTAAAAAAGAATAAAAGGTAATAAATAGATTTCATAGATAAATAGGTTTTTAGTGGTGACGGTATAAAAAGAATCATTTGAATACAGGTTGTGTTAGAATTACATCAAAGATTAAATTACAAGTAGCTTTAAATAGGATCCTTTTTAAGACAGAAAATTGGAAGAAATTTCAAGATGATTTATCAAATGTAACGTTTTAGTGAATAGGTTCAAATAAATTAATTTTGTAAATTTGCATTTCAATAAAAATTAAAAAGCAATGGAAAACGGAATATATGCTAAGTTCAACACCACAAAAGGGGCTGTTTTAGTAAAACTAACGCACGATTTGACTCCTGGTACAGTTGGGAACTTTGTAGGATTAGCAGAAGGTAACTTAGAAAATAAAGTTAAACCACAAGGAGTTAAGTTTTATAATGGATTAAAATTTCACAGAGTAATTCCTGATTTTATGGTACAAGGCGGTTGTCCACAAGGAACAGGAACTGGAGATCCAGGGTACAAATTTGATGATGAGTTTCATCCAAGTCTAAAACATGATCGTCCGGGTGTTTTGGCGATGGCGAATTCAGGACCAGGAACGAATGGTTCTCAATTTTACATTACACACATTCCTACGGAATGGCTGGATAATAAGCATACTGTTTTTGGTCATGTAGTTGAAGGTCAGGATGTCGTTGATGCTATCGCTCAAGGCGATGTTTTAGAGACTTTAGAGATCGTTAGAGTAGGAGATGAAGCTAAAAATTGGAATGCAATTGAAGCTTTTATTAGCTTTAAGGGATCACGGAACAAACGTGATGCCACTTTGAAAGCCGATGCTGAAGCTGCGATGGAAAAATTAGCTGCGGGTTTTGAAAAAACAGAAAGTGGACTGCGTTACCAATTCATCCAAAGAGGAGAAGGTAAAAAAGCAGAAAGCGGAAAAACCGTTGCTGTTCACTATGAAGGTTCATTAGAGAATGGAAAAGTGTTTGATTCCTCTTATCCAAGAAAAAAACCAATCGAATTTAGATTGGGGCAAGGTCAGGTTATTGAGGGTTGGGATGAAGGAATTGCCTTGTTGCGTGTAGGTGACAAAGCACGTTTTGTGATTCCATCTCATTTAGGGTATGGATCTCGTGGTGCCGGAGGAGCAATTCCGCCAAATGCTACTTTGATTTTTGATGTAGAATTGATGGAAGTAAAATAGTTTTTAGTACTCTTTTCAGCGACTAGAAAAGACAAATACAAAGAATCCCAAAACGAAAGTTTTGGGATTCTTTTATACCGCTTATTTTACTGTACTTATTTTTATATTTTTTCGCTTATTTTTAAGGCTTTTTTATCGGAATACTTAATTGTCAATATTTATTCTTACTTCTTGGTAATTGGCATCATAGCGCCAGGAAAAACCAATACCTCCATACAGTGCAGATGGAGTATCTTTAAGACTTGTACTTATTGAGGCATCAATTTGCATGTCTTTATTTAACAAATAAGCAGCGCCACCACGAACTATTGCATCGC
Organism: Flavobacterium sp. GSP27; assembly: GCF_003970395.1. Taxonomy (NCBI): domain Bacteria; kingdom Pseudomonadati; phylum Bacteroidota; class Flavobacteriia; order Flavobacteriales; family Flavobacteriaceae; genus Flavobacterium; species Flavobacterium sp. GSP27. The sequence continues at coordinate 22,262 of NZ_RYDP01000013.1, forward strand.
TGTAAAAATCACTTTTGAACCCCTGATTTTCTACAAATCCGGACCATTTGTCATTAAACCCTCTAGTCAAAGTTAGCACGTAGCCATAACTCGGGAAATCAGTTGTAATATAGTCAGCAATGATATTCGTTACAAAAACCCACCTGCCATCACCTAAATGATTTTGGGTAATCAACATAATTTTTGGAGATATACCGGATTCAGTGGAAAAAGAATACGGATTGTCTGCCATTGTAAAATTAGCTCCTGCAAACACAGATACAGCAGGTATTAGTTGGTGCCAGTCAAAACTGCGATTGGCTTTCCAGCTGTATAGGTTTGTTTTTTTTTCATAATTACGGAAAGGATCATACACTAAATATTTAGCTCCCAGAACCGTTTGCTTAAAGTCTGCACGATTGCTTTTGTTGAATAAAGAAGTGTACAGTTCGTTTTGGTATTGTATATCGGCTATCAATTCCAGCTTTTCCATGAATAATCCCCATCGCAATGTGGCATCAATCCCAAAACCGTTTGCATCATAGTTCAATAAACGATGGTTTTGTTTGATCCCGTAAACACCAGTTTCTATTTGGATAACAGACTTTCCAACAGCAAAAGCCGACATGGTTTCACCCGGTCTGTTCGAATTGATTTGATCCGTATGTTGCCCATAATGAATACTTGGAATCATTGAGAGAGCTACAATTAGTAAGATTTTGATTTTGGACATCTTATTTTTTTTAGTTAAAAAGTAACAACGCTTTTCAAATGTACTATATTTTATTATTTATTTAAGAGAGATAGTTTAATTTTGAACAGTTGATTTATTAATTTTGGAAAAAATTACACTTATATGCAAACAGCTTCATTTACGGGTTTTATAAAAGCACTTTTTTATATGATTGCTTTCTATTATATTTTTAGATTTTTGGCTAAATTATTTCTGCCATTATTAGTAAAAAAAGTAGTGCAGAAAGCAGGCGAAAACATGCAGAAGCAACAGCAGTATGCACAAGAGAATACGTGGCAAAAAACGCAATCTAAGGAGGAAGAAGTTCTTTACACAACAGCAAATACTAAAAACCCACGCGAAACCAAAAAAGTGGGCGATTATGTAGATTACGAAGAAATAGATTAAATTTGTCATTATTAGCATCATTTTTACTATAATCCAAACCATTTTACATTGAAAATAATAAATAAGTTCTATCCACACGCCATAGCCATACTTGGTTTTGTTGTGATTTCTCTGCTATATTTTTATCCTGTGTTGCAAGGAAAGCAAATTTTCCAGTCTGATATTGTGCAATATACAGGAATGGCCAAAGAGCAAAATGACTTTAGAGCCACCGATGATGTGGAGCCGTATTGGACTAATTCCGCATTTGGAGGTATGCCAACCTATCAACTAGGAGCAAAATATCCACACGATTATATTGGTGCGATAGACGATGCATTGCGATTTTTACCGCGTCCTGCGGATTATTTATTTTTATATTTTCTTGGATTTTATGGCTTGATGCTGGTATTAAAAGTGGATCCTTTAAAAGCCTTTTTTGGTGCATTAGCCTTTGGTTTATCTACCTATTTGATAATTATTCTTGGAGTTGGTCATAATGCTAAAGCACACGCTATTGCGTATATGCCACTGGTTATTGCTGGATTTATTTTGGTGTTTCAAAAAAAATATATTCTTGGAGGTTTGATTACGCTTTTTGCGACAGCATTAGAAATCAATGCGAATCACTTCCAGATGACCTATTATTTATTGATTTTCTTATTGATTCTTTCTATATATTTTGTGTACCAGCAAGTAAAAGAAAAAGACTATAAATCGCTACTGTATTCATTTGGAATACTTGCGGTTGCGGGAATATTTGCTATTGGCACCAATGCGACTAATTTATTAGCTACTGCCGAATATGCAGATTTTAGTACTCGAGGGAAAAGTGAATTAACCTTTAATCCTGATGGTTCAAAAAAGGATAGTAATAGCGCCTTGACGTATGAGTACATAACGGAATACAGTTATGGAATTATGGAAAGTTTTAATCTGATAGCGCCCCGACTTTTTGGAGGCTCAAATAATGAGGCAGTAGGAAAAGACAGTAATATGTTTGAACTAATGGTGGGCAAGGGCGTACCAGAAGATCAGGCAACTGATTTTGTTTCAGGAATGCCAACCTATTGGGGAGATCAACCCATAGTTGCTGCTCCCGCATACATTGGTATAGTGGTTTTCTTTTTGGCTATTATGGCCTTGTTTATTGATACACGCAAAATAAAATATGTATTCCTTTCTGGAGCTGTAGTTGCTTTGATACTTTCATGGGGGAAGAATCTTCCTTTAGTGACTGATTTTTTTATTGACTATATTCCTATGTACAATAAATTTAGAGCAGTTTCCTCTATACAAGTTATTCTTGAATTGTGTTTTCCTGTTCTGGCTATTATGGGCTTACAGTCTTTCTTTACATTGGACAAAAAACTACAAAAGAAAGCCGTAATGGAGACCGGTGTTTTAGGGCTGGGATTAATACTGATCTTGTTTTTTAGTAAAAGTATGTTTAGTTTCTCTGGAGGTAATGATGCGTATTATCAACAAAGTTACGGACCTGACTTTGTTAATGCCTTAAAACAGGACCGAATGAGTTTGTATAGTGCTGACTTATTGCGATCTGGTTTCTTGATAGTAATTACAGCGGGTATTTTATGGTTGTTTATTAAAGATAGGTTTGCTCAGAAAACCGCTATTATACTTGTAGGCTTATTGATGGTTTTTGATTTGTTTTTTGTTGATAAAAATTATGTGTCAGGAAAAGATTTTGTCAGCGGCAGGGAAGTGGAAGTCCCATTTCAGGAAACAGCTTCCGATGTTGAAATTCTCAAGGATACAACTCATTACAGAGTTTTTGAAGTAAGTGGAAACTTGTCCAGCGCACGTGCTTCTTATTTTCATAAATCAATTGGTGGCTACAGTGCCGTGAAGCCGCGAAGAATGCAACAATTATTTGATTATCAAATTGCCAATAATAATATGGAAATCCTAAACATGCTAAATGTCAAGTATGTAATTCAGACGGATAAGGAAGGAAAAGAATTTCCAACTTCGAACCCAAATGCCAATGGGAATGCCTGGTTTGTAAGCAGTGTGAAAGTAGTTAATACCCCTGATGATGAGATGAAATCTTTAGGACAACTAGATACTAAAGATGTCGCAATATTTAACCGGCATGAGCATGGATCTAAGTTTAGAAATGTTGGATTGAAAAGGAGATGGGATACCAGTGGAACCATTCAATTAGATGTTTACAAACCCAATTATCTTAAATATACTGCTAATAATACTAAATATGCTTTAGCAGTTTTTTCTGAAATATATTATGAAAAGGGATGGAATGCCTATGTTGATGGCGTAAAAACAGTTCATTTCCCTGTTGATTATGTATTGAGAGCACTAGTTCTTCCAGGGGGGCAACACAAAATAGAATTCAAGTTTGAACCTCAAGTTATAAAAACCGGAAGCACGATTACGTTGGTAAGTTCCATAGGAATGTTGTTGCTTTTGATTGGTGGGATTTATTTTGAAAGAAAAAAAAGGCGTTAGCTGTCTGATATTTATTTGTAAATTTGATCTAATAAATTTCGAATACATTCTAAATTTTTAATGCAATGGGTAAAGTCAAATTAAATCACGAACATCCAACAGTAAAGGAGGTTAGATATGTTGAGGAAACAAGAGGATTGACTTATCAGCAACGTTTTGAAAAACTGATGGCAATAATCGAAATATCTTGCTTATTAAAGGCAGCAAAGAAATATTCAAAATCAAAATAATTTGAAATGAATATGCATAAACAAATAATAGATGTTTGGAAGTACTTGTCAGAAAACAAGGTAAACTATTTAACTATCGGTGGATTTGCAGTAAATATTTACGGCTACGGAAGAAACACAGGAGATATTGATATTTTCATTGAAGATACGATTGCTAATCGTGGAAATTTAAGAAATGCGATCAAACAAATTGGTTTAGGTGATTTTTAAAGTATTAATACAATGCAATTTATTCCGGGTCGGACAGATTTCACTCTAAATATTAATTTTAGATTGGATATTATGACTTCTGTTAAAGGTTTAGAAAATTAGCCTTTTGTAGTACTTTTAGAAAAAGCAAATATCATAGATATAGATGGAATTCCAGTGTTTTTTATTGATTATGATAATTTGATTATTTCCAAAAAAGCAGCTAATAGACTTAAAGATCAACTAGATATTGAAGAGTTGGAGAAACTAAATAACAAAAATATTTATTAAAATTATGATAGAATTATTCGGTTTAAAATCGTTTCAACAAATATTGTTGTTACTTTTTTTATTAGGTTTTATTTTTGGAGTATTGTTTGGTATTTACTTATTTATACCTGACAAATTTAAATATTATTCAGTAATCCCCGCTTTACCGGCTTTTTACATTATTTCAAAAGGATTGTATCAAAACAGTACTTTGTTTTTTACGGATTTAAAATCAATTACAACAAAATCCTAAACTTGGAACCAAAAAAAATTTTAATAATTACCTATTATTGGCCACCGGCTGGAGGACCTGGGGTACAACGTTGGCTAAAGTTTGTTAAGTATTTGCCAGATTTTGGCATTCAGCCGATTGTGTATATTCCGGAGAATCCAACGTATCCTATTGTTGATAAAAACTTGGTTAAAGAAGTTTCGGATAAGACCATTATTTTGAAACAGAAAATTTTCGAACCGTATCAACTGGCTTCGTTTCTTTCGAAAAACAAAACCCAAAAAATCAGTTCCGGGATTATTCCAAATCAAAAAAAACAATCTTTTCTGGATAAAACGTTTCTTTGGATTCGCGGGAATCTTTTTATTCCAGATGCACGTGTTTTTTGGGTAAAACCATCAGTTGCTTATCTGGAGAAATATATTGTAGAAAACAATATTGATACCATAGTTACTTCCGGACCACCGCACAGTCTGCATCTTATTGGAATGGAATTAAAACAGAAATTAGATTTAAAATGGTTTGCTGATTTCAGGGATCCATGGACCACTATTGGTTATCACAAATCCTTGCGATTGTCGAGTTTTGCTGCTAAAAAACACAAAGCACTAGAACACCAGGTTTTGAATACAGCCGATACCATTATAGTCACGAGTAAAACTACTAAAACTGAATTTGTAGCGATTACAAATAAGCCCATTGCGGTAATTACCAATGGGTATGATATGGAGCAAGTCGAAAAACAAGTGTTAGATTCTAAATTTTCTTTGGCGCACATTGGTTCTTTTCTTTCCGAGAGAAATCCTCTGATTTTATGGGAGAGTTTGGTTGAATTAATTAATGAGATTCCGGAGTTCAAATCGCATGTAGAAATAAAGCTAATCGGAGCAGTCAGTCAAGAAGTTTTGGAAACTATGACGCAATTCGGGTTAAATTCCTATTTGAATAATTTGGGATATGTTTCGCATGCAGAAGCGATTGCACATCAAAGAAAATCCCAGGTTTTGTTGCTTGTCGAAATTAATTCTGAAGAGACTAAAAGCATTATCCCTGGAAAATTATTTGAATATATGGTTTCCAGCCGTCCAATTATTGCAATTGGTCCCAAAGGTTCTGATTTTGCCGAAATTATTACCACTACCAACACAGGCATATTTTTTGATTATTCGGAGAAAATGAAACTTAAAAGTGTAATTTTGGACTTTTACAATCAGTTTTTGGAAGGTAAATTGCAAGTAAATGGAGTTGGATTACAGCGTTATTCCAGAAAAAATCTTACAAAAGAATTGGTTGAACTGCTTAATAAAATATAAATTAAAAGTGAGATTGCTTTGTGTCTCGCAATGATAAAGAAATGGGAATAGTATTAAATCAATCTTTAAAGAATACAATAATTACCTATTTTGGTTTTGGTATTGGGGCAATAAATACACTTTATTTGTATCCGTTTTTTTTAGGAACAGTATTTTATGCCTTAACAAACTACATTCTTTCTTGGGCAAATATCATTATGCCTTTATTGGCTTTTGGTATGCAAAATACGTTGGTGAAGTTTTATACTCAGTATAAAACAGAAGAAGAACGCTCCAAGTTTCTCTCGTTTACTGTACTAATTCCTTTCTTGTTGTGTATCCCTTTAGTATTGATTGGATTATTCTTTTTTGAACCTATTTCATTATACTTGAGCAAAGAAAATCCTGTAGTTAAAGATTATTTATGGCTTATTCCATTTATAGGACTTAGTATGGCTTATTTCGAGATTTTTTATGCTTGGGCCAGAGTGCACATGCATTCGGTTTTTGGAAATTTTGTGAAAGAGGTAGGGCTAAGATTATTTTCTTTATTTGCTTTGATTGGAGTCTATTATAAATGGATTACAGTGGTACAATTTATTTATGTTACTGCTATTATTTATTTTCTGGCTTTTGCTATAACGATGTTTTATGCTTTCCGAATAAAAAAACCTGTATTTCAGTTTTCCATTCCTCAAAATGTGAAAGATGTTTTAGTATATACTTTTTTCATTATTTTATCAGGTAGTGTTGCGGTTATGTTATTGGATATTGATAAAATTATGCTGAATCAATACATTAAAATTGAGAATATAGCCTATTATTCCGTTGCTACTTATATTGCATCTGTCATAGCAGTTCCCAGTAGGGCGATGCATCAAATTACATATCCCATAACGGCTAAGTTAATGCATGAGAATAAGCAGGATGAATTAAATGATTTGTACAAAAAGACTTCAATTAATTTGCAAGTTGTAGGTGGTTTTGTAATGCTGTGTATTTTTGTCAATATCAACCAGTTGTATGTAATGGTTCCAAAAGAGTATAGTGGAGGAATTCTAGTGGTATTTTTGATTGGGATTTCTAAATATTTTGATTTGATTTTAGGAAATAATAATGCTATTATTTTTAATTCAAAATACTACCGTATGGTCTTGTTTTTAGGTTTATTACTTGTTTTTCTAACAATAGGACTGAATATGTTTTTTATACCAAGATATGCTATAACAGGAACTGCAGTAGCTACTTTGTTATCAATAACACTGTATAGTTTGGCTAAACTGCTTTTTGTAGTCAAGCGTATGCACTTGTATCCGTTTACAATACAGACATTATATTCTCTTGCGATAACTTTTGTATTGTTCTTGATGTTTTATTTCTGGGAATTTCCTTTTCATCCAATCATAAGCATAGGATTAAAATCTATTTTAGTAGCCATTTTATATATTTATATTAATTACAAGTTTGTTATTTCAATAGAGATAAACGAAGCTCTGAATTTGGTTATAAAAAAATTCACCTAAATATTATTTATTTTCGGATTGTTACGTATTAAGTCACTTATTTTCATGTATTTATAATTATTTTTTTTATATTTAATAAAAAATAGAAATGCAAAATATCACTAAAAGTGGGTATTGTGAAGTTCTAAAATTGCCATTATTTTTGTAAACGTCATTTTGTCACTACTAGTAAAAAAATTAGAGATAAATTATCTGAAATAATATGAAAAGCAATACAAGTATAACCGAGGAGAATTTTATAAAGTTTTCCTCCATCCTGGAAAATAAAACCAACCATGGATTTATAGTGTTGGAACGAAACGACAAGTTGCCCTTCGCTATTTTATTGAAAAAAAGACAAAAAGTAGATCATCTTTTTAATTTTTGTATCTGTTGCATTACATTAGGACTGTGGTCCATCGCCTGGATTTATATTACACAGGTTTCCTCAAAAGCTAAAAAAATACTTGTAGCTATTGATGAAGATGGAAATACTTTTGAAGAGAAATGTTATATGGGATAATATTTATAATTTATCTTTCAAATATTTTCCCGTAACAGATTCTTTTATTTTAACAACTTGTTCCGGAGTTCCTACCGCCAATAATTTTCCGCCATTTTCTCCGCCCTCAGGCCCCAAATCAATAATCCAATCCGCACATTTTATTAAATCAAGGTTGTGTTCAATAACAATAATTGAATGTCCTTTATCAATCAATGCATCGAAAGACGCTAATAATTTTTTGATGTCATGAAAGTGCAGTCCCGTTGTAGGTTCGTCAAAAACAAATAAGGCTTTGTCTTTTGTAGCTCCTTTCACTAAGAATGAAGCCAGTTTTATTCGTTGGGCTTCGCCTCCGGACAGAGTAGAAGATGATTGGCCTAATTGAACATATCCCAATCCCACATCTTGCAAAGGCTGTAATTTTTGAGTTATTTTAGGTTGTTTATTAGTATTGAAAAACGCAATCGCATCGTCTATGGTCATTGTAAGAATATCATGAATGTTTTTGCTTTCAAAAGCTACTTCCAGTACTTCTTTTTTGAATCGTTTCCCGTTGCAGGTTTCACAAGGTAATTGTACATCAGCCATAAAAACCATTTCTACGTTGATAGCACCTTCTCCTTTACATGTTTCACATCTCCCTCCATCAACATTAAAAGAAAAATGTTTGGCTTGATAGCCTCTAATCGTTGATAGTTTTTGTTTAGCATACAATTCTCGGATATCATCATACGCCTTGATATACGTCACCGGATTAGAACGGGAACTTCTTCCTATTGGGTTTTGATCTACGTATTCTATGTGTTTAATTTGAGCAAAAGAACCGGTCATTTCAGTAAATTGTCCCGCTTTTTCACCTGCGTTTTCCAACTTTTTTTGCATGGCCGGAAAAAGGATTTTCTTAACAAGCGTACTTTTTCCACTTCCAGAAACTCCTGTAATAACCGTTAATACATCCAGTGGAAAAGTAACATCAATATTTTGTAAATTATTTTCTCGTGCTCCTTTTATGTCAATAAAATTCTTGAAAAGTCTTCGTTTTTTAGGGACGCTAATTTCTAAATCACCGTTTAGATATTTTGCTGTAAGTGAAGTCGATTTTAATATTTCGTCATAGGTTCCCTGCGCGACTAAATGCCCGCCTAAAGTTCCTGCTTCCGGACCTATATCAATAATCATATCAGCGGCTTTCATGATATCCTCATCGTGTTCTACCACAATGACCGTATTGCCTAAATCGCGTAACGATAACAATACTTTTATCAAACGTTCTGTATCTTTTGGATGTAAACCAATACTGGGTTCATCCAAGATATACATTGAACCCACTAAGCTGCTCCCTAATGAAGTGGCTAAGTTGATGCGTTGTGATTCACCTCCAGAAAGTGTTGCAGAATTTCTGTTTAATGTAAGGTAGTCTAATCCTACTTCGGTTAAAAACGATAGACGGTTGTTGATTTCAACCATTAATCGCTTCGCAATTTGCTTTTCATACACATCTAAATCAATGTTTTCGAAAAAGGTTACCAGATGTTTAATCGGTAAATCAACTAAATCAGAAACCGTTTTTGCGTTTATTTTCACGTAGGAAGCTTCTACTCTCAAGCGTTTTCCTTTGCAGGAATGGCATTTGGTTTTGCCTCGATAGCGCGAAAGCATTACTCTGTTTTGAATTTTATAATTTTTTTCTTCCAGTTCTTTAAAAAAATCATTCAGCCCTTGAAAGTAGCTATTTCCATTCCAAATTAGTTCTTTTTGATCCTCAGACAACTCATAATACGGTTTGTGTATTGGAAAATCAAATTTGTAGGCATTATTTACTAATTCGTCGCGAAACCAGCTCATACTTTCTCCTCGCCAAGGGAAGATTGCGTTTTCATAAACAGACAAAGTGGTATTTGGCACGACTAATTCGGAATCAATTCCTATAATATTTCCATATCCTTCACAAACGGGACATGCTCCATACGGATTATTGAAGCTGAACAAATGAACGTTGGGTTCTAGAAATGTAATACCATCCAACTCAAAATTATTGGAGTAGGAATACTTTTTATCAGCGTTTAATTCTTGTAAATGGCAGATCCCTTTTCCTTCAAAGAAAGCAGTTTGCACCGCATCAGCAAGACGATTGTAGAATTCTTCTTCTCCGGAAGTATCGTGATTGACTACAATTCGGTCAATGATTAAGAATATTTCTTTTTTATCTAGTGAATCCGGTAAGTCGTCCAGACGAACCATTTCGTTATTCACTAATATTCGGGCAAAACCTTGCTGTAATAGGACCTTTAGTTTGTCTTCCAGTTTTCGTCCTTCTTCCAGATGAATCGGAGCAAGCAGCAACCATTTGCTGTTTATTGCAAATGTTTTGACATCGGTAACGACATCGGTAACGTTATTTTTTTTGACTTCCCGACCAGAAATAGGCGAATACGTGCGTCCAATTCTGGCAAAAAGCAATTTTACATAATCGTATATTTCGGTTGAGGTTCCTACAGTAGAGCGGGCATTGGTAGTATTCACCTTTTGTTCAATAGCAATTGCCGGAGCAATTCCTTTGATGTATTCCACTTTTGGTTTATCCAATCGTCCAAGAAATTGTCTCGCATACGAAGATAAACTTTCTACATAACGGCGTTGCCCTTCGGCATATAAAGTATCAAAAGCCAAGCTTGATTTTCCAGAACCCGAAAGTCCCGTGATAACCACTAATTTATTGCGGGGAATGGCGACGTCTACATTTTTTAGGTTGTGTACTTGCGCTCCTTTTATAATAATATTTTTCTTTGGATCTAGTTTCGAAAGGTCAACTTGCATAAAAATGATAATTTTTACAAAAGTAATCAATTTTGAACAGAGAAAAGGGAATGAACAACTCACAAATAATCATAAAAAGCACGGTTGAAAAGTGCTTTTCTTCTTGTATCGTTTTAATGTTTTCAATCCAATAAATAAATACTATTTTTAATTTTATTTTTGAAAAATTAATAACAAGAACTTTTGAAAACAAAATTATACATTTTTCTTTTTTTAATATCTTTTTGTGTTTTTCGCAAGAGCTACCGCCAATTGTAAAATATTTCTCTACTACTTATGGTGCAGGAAATCAAAACTGGATGATTTCTCAAGATCAAAATCATTATGTTTTCTTTGCAAACAATGAGGGATTATTAGAATTTAATGGATCTAATTGGGAATTGTATCCATCACCAAATGAAACTATTGTTCGTTCTGTAAAAGTGATTGGAAATAAGATTTTTACTGGTTGTTATATGGAATTTCAGTTTTGGAAAAAACGAATAATTAGTGGAGTTTTAGAAATAAAATTGGCGAATTTGATTATTCTGCTAAATATTTTGAAATTACAAACAACTTGAATGTATTCATCGGCATGCTATTTGTGTTGTAAATGTGAAAAAACAAGAAAAATTTTAACAAATTTCAATGAACATCTGTTAATTTATATTAATTTTACTTGGATCTTAAAATAATAATTGGTTAAATTTGAAAACTTTAATAAACCTAAAAACTCTTTAGCCTATATACAAAACTACTTTTTAGAGAAAACTCTCCAATTTTAATTAAAAACTAAAAAGTATAATTATGGTTAATATACAACTCCCTGACGCATTATTGGTAAAGGAATACATCTCAGGTAATGAGGATGCCTTAGCTAAATTGATAAAAAGGCATGAATCAAAAATTTTTGGTTTTATATATTCTAAAATTCCGGATAGAGATATTACCAAAGACATTTTTCAGGATACTTTTATCAAAGTAATAAAAACTTTAAAATCAAATTCGTATAATGAAGAAGGTAAATTTTTACCTTGGGTAATGCGTATTTCCCATAATCTGGTTGTTGATCATTACCGAAAAACTAAAAAAATGCCCATGTTCAGAGAAACGGAAGAGTTTTCCATTTTCTCAATTATGTCCGATGATTCGTTGACCATAGAAAACAAAATAATATCGGAACAAGTCGAAATGGATTTAAAAAAACTAATAGAAGAACTTCCTGCTGATCAAAAAGAAGTTTTAGTGATGCGAATGTACCAGGATATGAGTTTTAAAGAAATTTCAGAGACAACAGGAGTGAGTATCAATACCGCCTTAGGGAGAATGCGTTACGCTTTGATGAATTTGAGAAAAGTGATTGATAAACACCAAATTGTTTTGACTAATTGACAATATACTGAAACTTGCTGCGTTGTAATAGAAAACAAATTTGTATTACTCTATGGCAAAAACTTACTCAAAAAAATCATTAGTTTCTCAAACAATGAAACCCAGTAAAGAAACAATTTCTTTTTTATTAAGCTATTCTAAGGCGTTAAGCATACTGAAAATAGACAATAAAAATTTCGAAATTATATCGAATTGACCAAGAAATAGCAGCTTTCCTATTTTATTTGGATTGTAAAAGACTAGAAAACCGCTTATTCCATTTGGAAGCAGCGGTTTTTTAGCATACTTTATTTTTTAGCATACTTTATTTTTTATAATATGTATCAATAACCGTTTTTCGGCCAATAGTTTTAGTAATAATATCCTGATCTAAATCCCAGCCACGAGCCGGAGAATATTCTCTTCCGTACCAAATAATTTGAAGATGCAGGTCATTCCAAATTGCTTCAGGAAAAAGGCGTTTAGCATCTTTCTCTGTTTGAACTACGTTTTTTCCATTGGTTAAATTCCAGCGGTACATCAAGCGATGAATGTGTGTGTCAACCGGAAAGGCTGGAACTCCAAAAGCTTGGGACATCACGACACTGGCCGTTTTATGTCCTACCGCGGGTAATTCTTCCAGAAATTCAAAACTCTGAGGTACTTTTCCGCCATGTTTGTCAATTAATATATGGGATAAACCATGAATTCCTTTTGATTTCATTGGCGATAAGCCACAAGGCCGAATGATTTCCTTAATTTCTTCGACAGACATTTTGATCATATCAAACGGATTATCTGCTTTTGCAAAAAGTAAAGGAGTGATTTTATTTACTTGAATATCCGTACATTGTGCGGATAATAAAACGGCAATCAGCAACGTATACGGGTCTTTATGATCCAAGGGAATTGGAATCGTAGGATATAGTTTTTTTAACGTATTTATAACAAAAATTACACGTTCCTGTTTATTCATTATTTATTAAATTTGATTGGTAAAGAAAAACAATTTCGGCGGTATTAGCAAAATTCAAATTCAAATCAATAAAAATAATGACAACATTAAAAAAAGGAGATAAAGCACCTGATTTTTCAGGTCTGGATCAAGACGGAAAATTACATCAATTAACAGATTATGGAGGTAAAAAATTAGTTATTTTCTTTTATCCAAAAGCAAATACTCCAGGATGTACAGCTGAGGCTTGTGACTTAAGAGATAATTTCGAGCGATTTGAAGCAAACAATTATGCTCTTCTGGGCGTTAGTGCCGATGTTCAAAAAGCACAGGCCAAGTTTAAGGAAAAGTATAACTTTCCTTTTCCATTACTTGCAGATGAAGACAAATCAGTGATACAGGCTTTTGGGGTTTGGGGTCCCAAGAAATTTATGGGAAAAGAGTATGACGGGATCCACAGGACTACTTTTGTAATTGATGAAAACGGGATTATTGATGAGGTTATCTCGGCTGTAAAAACCAAAGTGCATGCTGCTCAGATACTAAAATAAGGATTCCGTGGTAGTCATCCTTTATTGCATTTGCAAATATAAATACAAACCAACTTTTAATAATAAACAAAGTCCAGATCTGCGGTTTTAATCGACCCCAGCTCTGGACTTTGTTTTTAATTTAACTCAAAATTTGACTACTGATTCACGAATTGATTTCCTTCAAAACTTTATTAGGATCAAATCCAAAAAGTCTGTGTTCCTTAATTATTTCTGCAATACCAGGGGGAAGCATTGTTTCCCAACCGGGCTTTCCATTATTAATCATATTTAAAACTTCACGAGAGAACACCTCTAAAATAGAGGGGTCATAATCATCTATATCAACTACTTTTCCGTTGAATTTAAAGAATTTATAGAGTTCTTTCATTCTTGGGTGTACTTTTAAATTTTCGGAGGTGATTATTTCTCCATTTTCCCCAATCATTGGATACAAGAATACTTTCATGTCGCGGTAGAATAATTTCCCGAAAGCTTCCAGAATTCCGCCACTTAAATGACGGTAATATTTCTCGTCAAAAATATCTATTAAATTATTCACGCCCATGGCTAATCCCATTCTGGCTTTGGTATAATTCGCAAAATACTCCACTACCTTGTAATATTCCTGAAAATTTGAAATCATTACGGTTTGTCCAAGTGAACAGAGTAATTCAGCTCGATCCATAAAATCTCTTTCATCGATTTCTCCATCAGATCGTAGGTTGGATAATGTAATTTCAAAAATCACTAATGTGTTTTCCGGACTGACCTTGTTCTCATTTAAAAACATTTTTAATGATTTCTCATACATGTCCATGTTGACTTTTGTAACCGGACGAAAACTACCCCTAAAAGCAAGGATGTTTTTCTTGTATAATATAGCAGCAGGAAGTATGTTTATTCCATCAGGATTAAACATAACGGCATCAGTCATTCCATTTTTGACTAATTGTAAACTCATCAAACGATTGTCAACATCAGCAAAACGTGGACCTGAGAAATTTATGGTGTCTATTTCTAATTGATCTTTGTCTAAATGATCATACAAATAACGCAAGAGACGTTTGGGATCATTGTATTTGTAATACGCCCCGTAAATTAAATTTACGCCCAGAATACCCAATGTTTCCTGTTGCAAACGCACATCAGTTTCTTTAAATCGAATGTGAAGAATAATTTCATTATAATCCTCATCCGGCTCAATTTGATAACTAATACCAACCCAGCCATGTCCTTTGAATTGTTTGGCAAAGTCAATAGTGGCCACGGTATTCGCATAGCTAAAAAACATTTTATTAGGATGTTTTTCTCTGCTTAGCCTTTTTTCTATTAGATTTACTTCATGAGAAAGCATTTTTTTGAGTCGACTTTCGGTCACATAACGACCGTCCTCTTCAATTCCATAAACGGCATCGCTAAAGTCTTTGTCATAGGCTGACATTGCTTTTGCAATTGTACCTGACGATCCACCAGATCTAAAAAAATGTCTTACAGTTTCCTGTCCAGCGCCAATTTCTGCAAAAGTTCCATAGATATTTTCGTTCAAATTGATACGAAGTGCTTTATCTTTGACTGAAGGGATTTGTTCGATGATTTTATCACCTTTTAATTTTATTTCTGTATCCATTTTCTTTTAATATGGCTAATATTTTGTAAAGTTAGTTAAATAGGTTTCTAATGAAAGGGAATTAACCCTATTTTTGCAAATAAAATAAAGAAAGTTGACGGTATATTTTTTAGGAACTGGTACATCACAAGGCATTCCTGTTATTGGTAGTAATCATCCTGTTTGTAAAAGCTCTGATTCTAAAGATAAAAGACTGCGCGTCTCTGTATGGATTTCTTGGGAGAATTATTCTTTTGTAATTGATTGCGGACCTGATTTCAGACAGCAAATGCTTGCGTCAAATTGCCAGAAAGTAGATGGTATTTTATTTACTCATGAACATGCGGATCATACCGCAGGAATCGATGATATTCGGCCTTTTAATTTCAAACAAGGAGAAATTCCAATTTATGCACATCAACGGGTTATAACTAATCTAAAAAGACGTTTCGATTATGTTTTTGAAACGGTCAATAAATATCCCGGTGCGCCTTCTGTTACAACTATTGAAGTTGTCAACAACCAGTCATTTGCCATTGGCAACAAAACGGTTGTCCCCATCAGTGTCATGCATGGAAATCTTCAGGTTTTTGGGTATCGAATTGATGATTTTGCCTACTTAACGGATGTGAAAACTATTGAAAAAAGTGAAATAGTCAAGTTAAAAAATCTAAAGGTATTGGTTGTGAATGCTTTACGGGAAGAGTCTCATGAAACGCATTTCAATTTAAAAGAAGCGTTGGATTTTATAGCTTTGGTCCAACCAGAAAAAGCCTATCTCACACACATTAGTCATATCATGGGGTATCACGAAGAGGTTCAAAAAAATCTCCCCGAGCATGTTTATCTCGCCTATGATAATCTAGAAATTAAAATTTAATTATATTTAAAATGAAAAATTCATTATTCCTGTACCTTACTATTCTGGCTGTGCTTTCTACTGTTTTTACGTATATGTTTTTGAGTAAACAAGTAGTATTTGAGCAAACTAGATATGAAAAAACCACTAAAAAATTAAGAGACAGTCTGAGTTTGGTTTCGAATCAATTAGTGGATGCCAACTATTTTTCTTTGGAAAAAAATGAGAATGCTCAAAATTATTTTGATACTACAAGCGCTAACAAAACAATTCAATACGAGAAATTGATTCCTTTCGTCACTGAAAAATTATTGGATTTGAACGCCAACCCAAAGGGAAATCCGTATACGGGTCAAGATCAAATTAGCACAAATAAATTTATTATTAACAAAGTCAAAATACTAAACCACAGATGGATTATTGCTGATTATAGTGATGGTGAAATTTGGGGTGAAGTTTTGTTGAAATATTTTGTCAATGAAGATAAAAGTATTTCTTTTGAGGTCAATCAATCGTTGTTGTACCAAAAATAATTAAGGTGCCGTATTCCGTTTATAAAGACCTGAATACGGCACAAATATTATTTATTCATTCTCTAAAATCCAGTTTTTGAAGTCATAAAAATTCTGTGGAGCAACTCCATGACCTATAGGATATTCTTTGTAGGTTATATTTATCCCTAAATTTTCTACTATTGCTGGTGTTTTTCTAGCCCATTCAACTGGAATTACTTGATCCACTGTTCCATGTGAAGCAAATATTTTCAGGGTATGAAAGTTGTTTTTTAGGTAATCCTCAGTGACAATTTCTAAATTTAAGTACCCGCTCATCGCAACTACTTTCTGAACCTTTTCAGGGTACGAAAGTGCAATTGCATAACTCAATATAGATCCTTGGCTGAAGCCAATCAATGTGACTTTCTCAGCATTTATGGGGTAGGTTTGAATTAATTCATCAATAAATCCGGCAATTAAATCTCTTGAAACTTTGGCTTGATCGTGATCCGAAAATTTATTTTGATCCGCATCAAAATTGATTGCATACCATGCATATGCACCGTATTGCATGTTATAAGGCGCACGTGATGAAACAATATAATATTCATCAGGAAGCTCGGTTGCAAATGAAAATAAATCGTCTTCATTGCTGCCGTATCCGTGCAATAAAAGTAAAAGTGGATTTTCGTCTAATTTTATTTTAGGCTCTCGTATTTTATATTCTAAAGATAAATTCATGGATTATGAGATGTTTGATAACCATTTTTGATAATACGTTCCCAATAATGGAACCGGTTTTGTTTCTCCTTTTATAGCACTGGTAATACCGTAAGACCATAAAACAAATACGAAAATCCACATGGGAGCCGAAATCATTAGGCTGTCAAAATTGCTGATGATTAATCCCAGTGATATGAATGTTAAAGTAAGTCCCAGTCCTTGACGGATGTGAAATGAAGCAAATTCATTTTTGTCCTCGGAGTTCATAGACATGGCAATAAATACGCCAATTCCTAAAATATAACTGGTGATTGCGGCCGTCTTTCCTGACTCTGAATTATTATTATTAATAGTATTCATTTTTTTATGCTAAAATTAATTTTCCTTGATTCACAATTCCGTACACTTTACCTCTTAGTTCAGTTCCTAAAAAAGCAGTGTTTTTAGATTTGGATAAAATGGATGATTTTGTAAAAATGCTTTTTGGTTCCGGATTAAATAAGGTAATATTTGCTTTTGAACCTTGATTAATTGATACTGTTTCGATGCCAAAAGTTGTTTTTCCTGAAGTGAGTTTTTCTATTACGGTTTCTAATGGCAAAACAGTCATCAAAGCTCCAAAAGCACTTTCCAGACCAATAGTTCCATTCTTGGCTCCATCAAATTCCATTTTTTTGTGCTCAATATCCATCGGATTATGGTCGGATGTAATCATATCGATCGTTCCGTCTTTTATTCCTTTCAGTAATGCTTTCCTATCGGTTTCAGTTCTAAGCGGTGGAGAAATTTTATAACGGGTGTCAAAACCTTCCAGTTTTTCATCGGTTAAAACTAAATGATGTACTGCCACGCTGCACGTTACATTTAGTCCGTTAGCTTTAGCCTCTTTGATTAATTGAACTGATTTTTTAGTAGAAATGGTTGGAATATGAAGTTTTCCGCCGGTATATTCTAACAGAAATAAATTCCGTGCAATTTGTATTTCTTCGGCAAGATTTGGAATTCCTTTTAAACCCAGTCGGGTCGAAACTATGCCTTCATTGGCCACTCCATTTCCTTTTATATTTTCGTCTTGGGAAAAAGCAAGAAGTAATCCATCAAAATCCTGAACGTATTGTAAGGCTATTTTTAGCAAATTAGCATTATCTAAACTTTTATTATAATCTCCAAAAGCAACGGCTCCCGCTTTTTTCATGTCATACAATTCAGCCATGTCTTTTCCTGCACTTTCTTTGCTCAAAGCGCCGATAGGATACAGTTGAGTTGCAAATCCTTGTGCTTTGTTCAAAACAAAATTGACTTGGGATTGATTGTCAATAATAGGAAAGGAGTTGGGTTGTAATGCGATTGCCGTGAAACCACTTTTGGCAGCTACAGTAAGTCCGTTTGCTATGGTTTCACGGTCTTCATAACCAGGCTCCCCGAGCGAAACGCTACTATCAAACCAGCCTTGGGAGACATGTAAATT
Organism: Flavobacterium sp. GSP27; assembly: GCF_003970395.1. Taxonomy (NCBI): domain Bacteria; kingdom Pseudomonadati; phylum Bacteroidota; class Flavobacteriia; order Flavobacteriales; family Flavobacteriaceae; genus Flavobacterium; species Flavobacterium sp. GSP27. The sequence goes on from NZ_RYDP01000013.1 coordinate 40,876, forward strand.
ATCAAGTTGTATTTCTTCTGCTTTATCCAGATTTGGGAGCCAGGTTCCAATTTTTTGTATAAAACCATCAACAATTAAAATATCTGCAGTCTTATTATGAAAGGGACTTTTCGAATCGATAATTTTGGCGTCTCTGAGGATTAATTTCATATGTAGATACTATTTGTTTTTTTGATTGAATATGAAATTTGCATTGACTTTTATGACTAAAGTACATTCATGCTCATTTTATATTGATTTTTAAGTATTGAACTTCGTTATTTACTTTACGAATCGTATAATTGCCATTTCGGTTATTAGAAATAACAGTGCAAAGATAACAAACCATTTCCAAATTTGATTATCAGTTCTGTCAGTTTGTAAAGTGTCAAAGAACGATGGTATTGATTCGATTGTTTTATAGTCAGAAAGAATAGTCTCATTGGCTGAAGCCAAATCACTTTCGGTTCGGTTGTAATTGAAACTAATGTTTTCAATCCACTCTTTTGTATTGTAAATGCTGAAATTCCCTGCTTGTATCGGATAATCATTGAAAGTCATTTTGACTTTATTATTCAGAATTTGTTGGATAGGAATAAATTGTTCGTCTAAGCCTTTTGCCGTTAAAATAGCGCCTTTGTTTAGCGATGCTTCTATAAAATGCGGGTTGTTATTACCAATTATCAAGGCATTTACTCCGTTGTTTTGATTGTGCATCGCCATCTTGTAAAATGTAGGTACAATTAATGGAGATTGCTGAAAATTTGAATTTTCGATGTTAATAGGAGCAGCAAAAAAACTAACTGCTGAAACCGAATTTGCTATCGATGTCAAGAAAACGCTTTGGTCTTCATAAGACAAAGCAGCAGGAGAGGAACTGGATATTACAAAAGATTTTTTTGTCTTTGGATATTGAAAATTAGTCACTTTATTTTCAAAAACACTATGGAATATAGGATGATTGAAGTTGATTTTAGTAATCAGTTTTTCTCTGTTTTCTAAAGAACTAAATTTGAGGTTTCCAAAATTCGACAAAAAAGAATTTATATTGGTAATGGAACTTATCGCCGAAGGAATCACAATTAAATTGCCGCCTTTTTCTACAAAAGAGTTCAAAGTGGTTATCAAAGCTTGCGGAATTTCATCCAATTCATTAAGAATAATTGCGTCTTGTTCTTCCAGTTTATTATAGTCTAAGGTGCTTAAGGTATAATTGTTATAATTGAATTCTTCACTGGTATAAATTCTGGAAAGGAAGTTGCTTTTCACTAGTTCTCCAATGCTGATAATATTGGTTTTCTTCGTTTTTGAAATACTGAAAAAAAACGTGTTGTCATAAGATAAACCATCGTCAACTATAGAAAAATAACCATGAAAGGATTGTTTAGGAATCGTGAAACTGAGGTTTTTTTTCTTTGTGTCTAAAGTTGTTATCGTTTTAGCAATAAGCTTGTTTTCATTGTATAGAGAAATTGGAATCGGGTTGAAATTCTTGCCATAACTGGATATTTGGACACTAATTTCATAAAAATTTTCTACTGTTTTATGGATGAATACGCTGTCAATAGAAACATTGTTTTTTTGTTCTGCTTTTGGAATTATAAATGAAGGAGAATCAGTTGCATCACTATTTTTCAGTTGTTGTTCATCAAGACCTACCGCATCCGTAATGATGACGATATCTTTATTAAAAGCTGATTTATGCGCTTTTATTTTTGCCATTATATTGTCTAATTGGAACGGAGTTGGGCTGTATTTTAGATTTTGTAAAGCACTACGAACAGACTTTATATCCGTGTTCCAATAATTTTCGGAATTGGTAATTAAAGAAAAATTTACATTTTCCGGAGTTTCTTCAAGTAATTCCTGAACCGCTCTTTTTAATAATTCCCCTTTTTTGCCTTTGGCTTGCATGCTAAAAGAATTGTCCAAAATAATATACAATTCATTGGTGGCATTTTTGCTGTCTTGGGACTCGAAAAAAGGTTGCGAAAATGCGAAAATAAGGCAAGTTAGAAGTAATAAACGACAGGCGAGAAGCAACCATTTTTTGATTTTAGAGCTTTTTCTGGTTTGAATTGAAAGTGCTTTTAAGAACCGAACATTGGTGAAATATTCTTTTTTGAAATGGCGTAATTGAAACAAATGAACCAAAATTGGAACAATCAACAAGAACAGAAAGTATAAAATTTCGGGATGTTTAAAATGCATTCTGAGGTTGAGTTTACTTTACTGTATTTTGTTTTCAACGGTGTTCATTGAATTTCAGGAATCAAAAATACAAATTTGTTGACAGTTTTAGATGAAGTTGTTATAATTTTTCAAAGGAATAAACTATTGACATTCATTAGGAATATAATGTGTATTTTAGCTTTCTAATAAATTTTAAAAACATGAAAAAGCCGTTTGCGGTTCTTCTATTAATCTTCCTTTTTACAAGTGTTCATGCACAAAAAAACAAATTGAATTTACTAATAGGAACCTATACCCAAAGTTGTGACAGTAAAGGAATTTATGTATATGATTTTGATTCAAACACAGGCGATTTCAGTTTTAAAAATGCGACTGAAAAGGTTATAAATCCCAGTTATTTAACGGTTTCAAAAAATAATAATTTTGTGTATTCCGTAAACGAAAATGGGACTAAAAGTACGGTGAGTTCTTTTAGCTATAATCCAGCAAGAGGAAAATTAGACTTAATCAACAAGCAAAGCTCCAAGGGTGCGGATCCTTGTTACATAATCAATGACGATAAAAATGTAATTGTTGCTAATTATTCCGGGGGAAATATTTCCGTTTTTGCTAAAAATAACGACGGAAGTCTAGCTGAAGCGAAGCAAGTTATTCAACATTATGGAAAAGGAACTAATACACAAAGACAAGAAGGTCCGCACGTACACATGGTTCATTTTTCTCCAGATAAAAAGTTTGTTTTGTCTAACGATTTAGGGAATGACAAAGTATATTCATACGCTTATAATCCTAATGCTGAACACACTGTTTTAGAATTAAAAGACAGCATTTCAGTGAAATCCGGGAGTGGACCCAGACATTTAACCTTTAGCAAAGATGGTAAATTTGTTTATTTATTACAGGAACTGGACGGCGCGCTAACAGTATTTAGTTATTCTAACGGAACATTGACAAAGATTGATGAAACGATTATTTTAGCCAAAGATTTCAAAGGATCATTTAGTGCTGCGGATATCCATATTTCACCTGACGGTAAGTTTTTATATGCCTCTAATCGCGGTGAAGCAAATAATATCACCATTTTTGAACTTCTAAAAAACGGAAAATTACTATTGAAAGGGCAAACCAGTAGTTTAGGAAAAGGACCTCGAAATTTCACCATTGACCCAACGGGAAATTTTCTTGTAGTAGCACATCAATATACCAATGATGTAGTGATTTTTAAAAGAAATAAAAAGACAGGATTGCTTGCTGATACTGGTAAAAAAATTGTTTTGTGTTCTCCGGTTTGCTTGGTTTTTACTAAGAATTAAACTTGAAAATTCACAAAAAAAGTGTTGAAAAACGAAAATTATTTTTCAACACTTTTTACTATTTATTTTTGTTTTTATCTTTAGACCTCGATGTTCAAAAAAAAATCAGGATTTAGAAACTGAACACTCGAAACTGAACACTGATCTTATTTGTTCTTGTCTTTTCTCTTTTTATCTCTGGTTTTTAGCATATTTCTATTTACAGAACCGTGTGTTTTTTTCTTGGTTACCCCAGGGCCGCCTAAATTGACTTTTTTATTCTTTTTACTTTTCTCTTGAAAAGCGCCATCTCCGTCAAGTTTTTGTTTTTTCATCATAAACTTGATCGGTTGTCTCTCTTTTTCAGGTTCAATTAATTTTGATGAAATTTCTACGGTTTCTGGGAAAGGTTCAATAGCTAATTCCATATTCATCAGCACTTCAATCTCTACTTTAAATTCTTCTTCGCGAGGTGCGATAAGACTTATAGCGGTTCCTGTAGCATCTGCACGACCGGTTCGACCAATTCTGTGCATATATAGTTCAGGTAATTCAGGCATTTCAAAATTGATAACGTGGGTAATATTAGAAATATCCAAACCTCTGGCCATGATGTCAGTAGTAATCAAACCACGTAAATTTCCTTCTTGGAACGAAGCCATCGTACTCAAACGATAATTTTGTGATTTATTCGAGTGAATTACTCCAAACTGACCTTCAAAATCCTCCTCGATTCGTTCGTGAACCATATCAGAAATTTTCTTATTATTGACAAACACCAGCACACGGCTCATGTCTTCGTTGTTTTGCAATAAGTGTTTTAAAAGGTTTATTTTAGTATTAAAATTAGGAACCTGATAGGATATTTGTTTGATGTTTTCCAGAGGTGTTCCTGATGCCGAAAGCGTAACTTCTTGAGGATAATCAAAATAATCATTCAAAATCGCATCTACTTCATCTGTCATAGTTGCTGAAAACAGAATGTTTTGACGTTTTTTAGGCATCATGGCCAATATAGAAGTCAATTGGGTACGGAAACCTAAATTCAGCATTTCATCAAACTCATCTATTACCAGCTTTTGCATTTCTTCAAAACGAATCACATTATCCAGCGTTAAATCCATGATTCTTCCTGGAGTTCCCACTAGTATGTCGCAACCTGCATACACTGCTTTCTTTTGGGTATTGATATTGACACCTCCAAAGATTCCAATAGTACGAACCGACATGTATTTTGTCAATTTCTCAATTTCTTCCGCAACTTGTACAACAAGTTCACGAGTAGGAACCAGGAGCACTATTTTTGGGGTATGCCCGGGAGTAAATTTATATAGTTTCAACAAAGGCAAAAGGTAAGCAAATGTTTTACCAGTACCGGTTTGAGCGATTCCCATCATATCTCTTCCTGACATTATCACAGAAAATGTTTTTTCTTGAATAGGAGTAGGAGTTGTAAACCCTAAATCATCTATCGCTTTTTGTACGGATTTAGGAAGATTGAATTGCTCAAAAGTAGTCATTTGCTTAAATTTTTTGCAAATATAGTCTTTTTGAAAGTAATGCTCTAAAAATGATAAATATCACAAATCAAACGCATTAAAATCACCAGTTTTCCATTTAATTTTTCAAGCAAATTATATTAAATTCAACAGATTATACGTGATAAATATGTTTGTTGTTAGTGTATTTATTTGATAAGTAGCAAGAAAGATATATTGTCGCAATTATTAAAAAGAGTTTTTGCCACAGATTGTAAGGATTAAAAAGATTTTTAAAATTACATAACGAATTAATCTGTGCTAATCTGTGAAATCTGTGGTAAAGAAATTTAGTGCTTTATTAAAATACGACATTAAATTTTAGTCATTACTTAGATGCACAATATTTAATAATTTATATCAAAAGGATGGTAAAGGCAAATAATATTTGTCATAAAGAAATAATATGCGGTTAGTTAGATACCGACCTCGAAGTTTTATAATTAAATTAGCAATGAATTGACGGTTGATGATAAATAGTGTCTCAACCAAGATATGGAAAGAATAGCAAATATACTTTTACAAATCAACAAATCCAGGTTAATTAAGATTATACTTCAAGCAGAAAATAGTCAAGCAGGACTTAAAAACTCGCAACGCCAGAAACCGAAAAACGGTAATGCTCTTTTGGTCACTACTATATTGACAATATAAATCAAATGATCGATTTCTTGAAAGTAATCATTTTAAATAGTTTGTGAATAAAAAGCACTGAATTACAAGGGTTAAAAATGTTTTTACTAAAAGAGATACGAAGTTTTACTTATTTAAAAATGTTCAATTCTTCGTTATAAATAGGACTTTGAATATTTAAAAAATTTAAAACACTGTGAAATACATGGTTTTGAGACAACATCTCATTAGGTTTTAAATGTTTTGAACTGTTATCAGAATACCAAACTATAAAAGGGATTTCATATTGTTCTTTTGGTGCAATACTCAAAGGTAAACCATGCATGTATAGGTTTTTTTCTCCCAAAGATTCACCATGGTCAGACACAAAAATCATAGTACTTTTATAGGCAGTCAATTGCTTTAAATCTTTAATTATATTGGCTAATATATAATCGGTATACACAATGGTATTGTCGTAAGCATTGATTAGTTCTGTTTGAGAACAATTAGCTAATTCAACGCTTTTGCAAACGGGTTTAAAAGTCTCAAATTCAGGGGGATATTTCTTGCTGTATGTAGGTCCATGACTTGTACTTGTATGTAAAACGATTAATATTTTATTCTTTTTACTGGCTAAAATTTGTTCCTTTAATCCGCTCAAAAGTACTTCATCATAATTACAGCCATCGCCTTTGCAATTTGGCATTAGAAATGCTCTGTTTTGATAATTTTTTATATGAATTGGTGGCTCTCCCCAATTTGTTGTTCTCCAAATAACCTCAACATTATTTCGATGCAAATAATTGGGCAAAATTTCATACAAATCATCGGTGTTTTTATGTTCTAAAATACTTTTCACACCTGCAGTGGTATAGGTTGCATCCGATTTTGCATTAAAATGAAATACATTATTAGTTTTAGAGAGTAGGGGATTTGTGTTTTTGTTGTATCCATACAAAGAAAAATTTTGACTTCTTGCAGATTCGCCAATAACTAAAACTACAACTGATTTTTGATTATCTTTTATTGTTGCATTTGGTAATAAAATTTCTTTTTCATTTTTTTTGGATTCATGTGCATAAAAAAGTGAAATATTTACAGTATAAGACCAAGGCATTGCAAGTCCGCCCAAAGTTTTTGAATTTTTATCAATCCACAAAACATTACTTGAATTGGCAATTACTAAACCTAAAATAAATAATAAAGTCAATGAGATCAGGACAAAAAATCTTTTTACTGTAACATTTATGACTTTAACTTTGATGATATAAATACTAGGAATTATGCCCAGAAAAAGTAAGTATACAACTAATTTGAACGAAAAAAAACTGCTAGACTCATCATAATTGGTATTAAGTATATTGCCTATCATACTTTCGTCAATGATAACACTATAGGTATTAACGAAGTAAACGGCAACTGAATTTATTATAAAGAACAACACTAAAAGAAATTTCCCAACATAACGCGACAGGAAAAAAAGCAGAAAAAAAACGAAAGCATTTAGCACTAACATTAGAATCATCAAACTAAGAATTAAAAACATTCCGTTCAAGTTTTTATATTCAACGTTATTAAACACAAATTTAAAAAACGGATAATGAAAGAATATAAAATTAAGAAAACTCATCAATAAGACAAAATGAGTTAATTTTAAATTATTTTTTAACGTATACATGAATGATTTTATAAAGTGAAACAATTAAACTAATTAACGCCAAATCAAATATGATGAAACTTTCTCGATTTATTTTGATGATGAATGAAATACCGCAGATCACAATCAACAGAATAAAAATTGGATAGTATTTTTTATTATTTACCCAATTCCATATTTTATATTTTCGGCTGGCAAAAATACCAATAAGACCCGAAATATATCCTATAATACTGCCTATAATGACGTCTAGCGGATGATGTGCTCCAACACCCACTCTGGAAAACACAATAATCAATCCTGTAAATACAACAGAAAAGACCCATAAGATTTTATAGTTTAACTTTTCAGTCATAAATGCAAACAACAAAACGGTGAGTATAGTAAAAACTGTAATGGAATGCCCAGAAGGCAAACTACTAAATCCGATAGCTGTTTTTCCTACAATGATAAAACTATGATTGTCAAAAATTTGAGCAGGTCGAGGTACTAAGAACAAGTTTTTTAAGAGGCAAGAAAATAGGAGGGAAGCCAATGAAGCTGTTAATATTGCCTCCCATATTTTAGGTGCATACACGATGAAAATAATTAAAAATGACAAAAAAACAGAGGCATCGCCTAATTGGGTAAGATTGTATTCTAAATTTGGATATTGACCTAAATAATGGTTAATATATAAAAAGTAGTCCTTTTGAATTTGTACATACTTAAAAGTAGTTAAAGAATCTTGGCTGAAAAGAAATATAAGAATAACCAATAACAATATAAGCGGTAAAAAAAACAAAGTTGTTTTTAGTTTGGCGTAATTATTAATAACTTTTACATTCATTATAATTTTATGTTTTCAGATTTAGATGAACAAATTTATTTAAAACTCGCATACATTTATGACACCTTATTCGGTTAACGAACCACTTAATAAGTATTCCGGTGAAACTGTACCACTTTTTTAATGATATTTTCTGGGATCAAAATTAGATGTTTTTTTCTAATTATTTTTCATTTTTTTATGCATCGATTCACCCTTATGTTCGAACCTAATTGCGGAGTGAATTATCCTATCTGTAACTATTTAGGTTGCAATAAAGCAAACTTGGCTATCTAATTCTAAATGATTGGTAGAGTTTTAAACGAAATTTTGATAAAAGAGGGATATGCAAAGCCATATAACAATGTTTTCCGTGAAACGCTTCTATGTATCAGGAATGGAATTTACAAGCTAAAAACAAAAAATAGGATTGTATTCTATTGTAAATAAATTTTAATTTATTTTGTTGGGAAATAGCAAAATAAAAAAATCGTAAAAACTTAAAATATAGCTTATTACGATTTTTTTAAAGTGGAGTCGATGGGACTACAATCGAACACCTAATTCCTATATTAACTTTTTTTGACAGCTTAAAATTGTAATGTAATCATTTGATTTTAAGTGATTTGATTTTTTTTAATTCAATGATTATTTTTTAGGTTTAAAATATTTACCTAACTGTTTTTAACGTTTTTCAATAATTCTAAGTTTTTTAAAGATAAAAAGTTGTGTTTAAAAGAACCGTTAGAGTTCGACTGTCGAACTCTTTTTCACAGTCGAACACTTTAGAGATTAGAGTAATAGAAAAAAGTATATATAAAAATATGAAAAAAAATTAGGTTTTTCTTTTGCGGAGAAAGAGGGATTTGTATTCCATTTCTAACCGGTTGATATTGTTACGTTTTAATAACTTTTATTATCCTAGGGTCTTGCTTTTCTCCTCAATTTTGACTCGAAAATTTTAGAATCCACCCATAGCAAATATAATGAAATATTTAGATTTAAAATTATTCAAGAGCATGGCTTAATTTAGAAAACTACAATTTATCAACCCATTTACCGATTTCAACAAGTAGTTCGTCAAAGTTAGGTTGACCTTTGTAATACAATTTTGCCGTTTTTTTATAGCGTTTTATAAATCGCTCTCTAAGTTCTAAATTCTTCAATAAAAAAGCTTCATTATCAGCAATGAGTATTTCATAGTCTTTGGGAGGAAAACGAGCTTCTTTGTGTTTCTGATATTCTTTTGTGCCTATGAATGATTTTACTGTATTATCTTGTAACAGACTATAGACATCGTAGTACTGGCGCATCAAATTTTGTCTTTCTATTTTATCTTCCTGCTCCTGCCTAAATTTGGTTGCAATTGTTTGTAGTTTTTCGACAAAAGTGTACCCAATGTGATAGCAGGCAATATCTACAGCCCGATTGTCAATTATGTCTACTTTTTGCTGTATTGCTTTTTCGTATGCCCAAGACGATATTGTTAGAGGGTTGTTTGGTGTTACCGTGTCAAATCCAACTTCCAGTAAAATTCCTTCTTTAACTCCTTCAATTGTTTCCATTATACTCTCATAATGTAATCGTATGCCTCCACTGCGGTATTGCTTTAGGTCGTCAAATGTTTCATCTCTTTTTACTGCTATGATTCCGTTTATTTTTATTTCATCTGCCAATCCATCATAAAAATTTTTTCTTTTTTGAATATTCCGGGGCTTATTGTTGTTTGGGTTTTCATTTATTTCCATTTCAGCCGGTGGTTTGATATGGAGGTCGATGTCTTCGGAGAAACGGTGTATAATTTCATATCCTTTGGATAGAGAAGTACCTCCTTTGAGTTCGAATTGAAACCCTTGCTGTTTTAGCCCGAACAACACATGCATAATCCAATAGTCTTTTTCGATAAGTCCAGGTTCGATATTTAATTCTGCTCCTACAATACGCAGGAGATCACGGAAGTTTTTATGGTTGTGTAAGTAATCAGACATATTGTGCTGTTATAACAGGTTCCAACAATTTTTTTGCTTTAACACTGCCGTACTCCTGAAGTGATTTTTTTAGTTTTTTAGCATCCATTGTTTTTGCTTTCAATCTCACTTTTGACACTACTTCTTTTGGGTCTTCAGCTAATTGGTCGAGATTGTTTAACAGGTCTACCAATAAAAATTCTGGGGTGGCTTTTAATGGGAAATGAGGTTTTACCCTAAATGAAAATGTCATACCGCCGAGGTTGAAATCTCCATGACGTTTGTGGTTGTAAACCGTTTTGCTGTTGTATAACTGAGTGGTTCCTACTCCCAGAGAATTATAAGCATTTAAGGAAGTTACCAAAAAACGTTTGTCTTTGAGAAAAGAGCGCACCAATACTTCTTCTTCTGGAGGTGTTTCTCCAAAGACTGTTACTTCGGGATAATAGTATAAGCCTTGTGACAGTTTTTGCAAAGTGCCTTCCTGCACCAACTCATCTAAATGGCGGTCAACGGATTTTGACCATTTGGACAAATCAGCCCTACGGTATACTTTTCCTCGTTTTAAATGTTTTTTTAATTCTTGTAATTTATTCATGTTACAAAGTTAATAAATATTATTTAATTGCATATATTTTTATTGAAAATTCATGCAATATGTTTTACATAACTCTATTTAGTTCTGTCTAATCTAAAATAATTTTTTATCTTTAGCGCTTTTAAATCATTCGATCCATGAATATCAAAGGTCACTGCTATCCACAATCTATTATTCTTCAAGCTGTATATTTCAAACTTTGATTTAAGTTAAGCTATCGTGATGTTGAGGAAATAATGAAAATGAGGGGAGTTCAGGTTGACTATACGACAATTCAGCGTTAAGTGTAGTACTGCAATCACATCTTGCAAAAATTCTATTACTCGTCTAAGCCAAGTAGATAAGCATGCATTTACAATTTTACAAAAAAACTTGGATTTACTTGTTGATTTAAAATCAATATATAATCGAGCTAATATTACCCAAAAGAGAGAATTTGTAAAACTGGTGTTCGACAGCAACTTATACTATCAGGATGGTATCTATCGAACACCTACAATGATTGATTTATTATCTCGTAATCACCTGTTAATGAAGGAAAAGGGTTTGCTTTTATACAATAAAAAAAGGGATGATTTTTCAATCATCCCATCCAGTGGAGTCGCCGAGAATCGAACTCGGGTCCAAACAAGCAACTAAAAAGCTTTCTACGCGTTTATTTTCTGATTGAGTTTTCGATACTGTGCTAGGCCAGAAACAGCCACACGATACTTATCTTCTTAATTTTGAAATCCACCCGAAGCTCATGGAAATCTAGGTTTATTTTTACGGTTCTCCTAAACTGAACGCCACAAACCAAGGCTTTCAAGGAGAATCCAGCTTTCCTATCTGATAGGAACGTGGCTTAATCGTACTATAATTCGGATTATGCAGCTAAAGCGTAGTTATTTTCGCCGTGTAAAATGGTAAGATCTTATATTTACGAGCAAGGTCTCAATGCTCGACGTGCTTACTTATCAATTCGACTTGCTGTCAAAACCAGTCGACCCCTTTTTGTTTAAAATTCCAATCCTGAATTTTAAGTTTGCAAATTTACACTTTTTATTGGGATTACTATTGCAAATCTAGTATCACTATTCTAAAATCATTCTTTTTTTTATTCATCTCTTAATTTGAATGGATAGTCGCCAAATAAAACAGCTAATTTTCGTACATTATATGTTTTTCGTGTAAATTTATTAGAAAGTGCTATAATAGTAACTCCTTCTTTTCTCAAAGTAATATAGGCTGAAGTATTTCCATGCCACCAGCCGTTGTGGAAATAAAAATTTTGTCCCGTTTCCCAATTGACCATTCGAATCCCCAAACCATAATTTTTTGTTCCTTTGCGTTCATTACTGTAGCCTTTATATACCTGACTTTGTAGTTCAGGTGTTAAAAAAGCAGCGCTATTTCTGGCTCTGTCAAACTTTAATAAATCACGTGGTGTAGAATAGATATTTTTATCTCCATAAACGGCATCCAGGTAATCTTTTCCTATCTCGACTTTGTTTCCTTTGTAGGATGTAACGGCAGTATCTTTATCTCTTTCATAATCAAAAACATACGTATTTTTCATATTAAGTGGCTTGAAAATAATTTGTTTCATAGCCTCTTTATAGGGAAGTTTTGTGATTTTTTCAATTATTAGTGCTAACATGGCATAATTGGTATTGCAGTAACTAAAACGGGTATCGGTTTTGAATTCTAAACCAATGTCTTTTGTAGCCATGATCGTCAGTATGTCTTGATTGGAAAGTATGTTGTGTCGGTCCCATATCGTTTTGTCTCGATCTGTAAAATAGGCGTAATTACGCATGCCGCTTCTGTGATTCAATAATGTTTTTATCGTAATTTCCGGATACGGAAATTCCTTCAGAATTGTATTTACCTTTTGATCCAATTCGATTCTTTTTGCGTTTACTAATTTTAAAATAGCCGTTGCCGTAATAACCTTGCTGACAGATGCAATGTGCAGCGGCGTAGATTTAGTAATGACTGTTTTGTCTTTGAAATTTGCATACCCTTCATATTTTTCATAAATAATTTGACCGTTTTTAGCAACCAGAAAACTTCCATTTGCGCTGTTATTGGGCCAATTTTTTTTGTAAAAAGAGTCTATTTCTTTTCTTTTTGAATCGACATATTCCGCGGTAAGTTTGGGCTCTAGGTTTGTTAACGGCTTCATTTTAGGCAATGTACTCTTTGGAAGTTGGGCATCACTTAATTCAACTTTCTTTTTCTCCTTGGCGCAGGAGCTCAAAATCAAAAAGAGGAGGTATATATGTAGTATCTTTGTTTTTTTTATAAAATTCATTTCTGTGGTGCTGGAAAGGCAAATATATAGAATCAAAGCCTTTTTGTTTGTTATTTTTTCTAAACCTTAACACTATTTTATCAGTAGACAGGGTACTCATTTTTGTATCATTTTGTACTTCAGTGACTAGGAGTGTACTGCCTGCAGATTTTAATTTTAAAATAAATTCAAATTCGTTTAAATTGTTATATTTGTAACAAATAAACGATATAAAGTTATATTAAACTAAATCAAAAGCATTCAAAACGTATGAAATTTGGAATTTTAAAAGAACGGAAAAATCCGCCGGACAGAAGAGTTGTTTTCTCACCTAATGAATTAACAAAGCTGAAACAACAGTATCAAGAGTGTATGGTAAAGGTAGAATACTCTGATATTAGAGTTTTTACCGACTCTCAATATGAAAATCAAGGCATCGAATTGACTGATGATATCAGTGATTGTGATGTTTTGTTTGGGGTAAAAGAAGTACCGGTAGAAAATTTGATTCCTAACAAAACCTATTTCTTTTTTTCGCATACCATAAAAGAACAGCCCTATAACAAAAAATTATTGCAGGCTGTTTTAGAAAAAAATATCGATTTGTACGATTATGAAACAATTGTAGATGCTAACAATCGCAGGTTAATTGGTTTTGGTCGTTATGCAGGGATAGTAGGGGCATACAACAGTATTCGTGCTTTTGGAATAAAATTCGAATTGTTCAAATTGCCAAAAGCAGAAACATTATCCGGTAAAGAAGCCTTAATAGCTCATTTAAAACGATTAGTATTACCGCCTTTAAAATTTGTTATTACAGGAACAGGAAAAGTGGGAAACGGAGCCAAAGAAATTTTGGATGCTATAAAAATAAAGGAAGTTTCGGTGGAGAATTATTTAACTAAAAACTATTCGCAGCCTGTTTATACTCAAATAGATGTCTTAGAATATAACAAACGAAAAGACGGGCAGGTTTTAGATTTTACTGATTTTTATCACAATCCAAAAGAATATGTTTCTGATTTCGAAAGATTTACAAAAGTGTCTGATATCTATATAACAGGACATTTTCATGCCAATGAGGCTCCGGTGATTTTGACCCGAGAAATGCTTCAATCCAATGATTGCAAGATCAAAGTAGTGGCAGATGTTTCTTGTGATGTGAATGGGCCAATAGCCTGCACCCTCAGATCATCAACAATTGCTGAACCTCTCTATGGGTATGTGCCAAATGAAGATAAAGAAGTGGATGTGTTTCATCCTGCGGCAATTGTGGTTATGGCAGTTGATAATTTGCCGTGTGAATTGCCTAAAGATGCCAGTGAGGGATTTGGAGAAATGTTCATGGAACATGTAATTCCTGCATTTTTCAATGGAGATAAAGATGGAATTTTGCAAAGAGCCAAAATAACTGAAAAAGGAAAACTGACTCCACGATTTAGTTATTTACAAAATTATGTTGATGGAAAATAAATCTTTTTTCTTATGAATCCAAAAGCCCTGAATACAACGTTGCCGGTTTTTTTTATTAAAAGTTTTTAGACATGTTTTTTTTTGGTTTTATAATATTATAAATCAATTAACACCAGACAATTTTTGGCTCGACCGAAAATGATTATTTTTGTATAAAATCAGAAATTTATAATGACTAAAAAGATTCCAATTTCCATATTAGAGTTAGCATTAATTACTCAAGATAGCGATGCAAACGAAACATTTAAAAAAACAACAGCACTGGCGCAACTGGCTGACAGTTTAGAGTACGACCGTTTTTGGCTAGCCGAACATCATAATATGGCTAATGTAGCCAGTACAGCAACGGTTGTTCTGATTGGTTATATTGCCAGCCAGACTCAGAATATCCGAGTGGGTTCTGGAGGTATAATGTTACCCAATCATGCTCCGTTAATTATAGCGGAACAGTTTGGAACCTTAGAAATATTGTTCCCCAACAGGATTGATTTAGGATTAGGAAGAGCGCCGGGAACAGATGGATTAACCGCACAAGCGATTCGGAAAGATTTCTTTGAGCAATCGCAGCGATTTCCTCAAAATGTTGCCGCACTGCAAGAATTTTTCTCTAAAGATAATGCTATAGCCAAAGTGCGTGCTTTTCCTGCCGAAGGAACGAATGTTCCCATTTGGATTTTAGGTTCCAGTATGGATAGTGCTGCTTTGGCTGCTGCCAATGGTTTGCCGTATGCCTTTGCCGGTCATTTTGCGCCAAAACTAATGCATCAGGCATTTGAGTTTTATCGAGAAAATTTCAAACCTTCCCAATTTTTAGAAGCACCCAAAACTATGGCTTGTGTAAACGCCATAGCTGCTGATACGGATGAAGAAGCGGAAAAATTATCAACCAGTTTGACTCAAATGTTTTTGAACTTGATTCGGAATGATAGAAAACAATTACAACCGCCTGTTGATTCGCTAGATGGGATTATGCGTGAAGAAGAACATTTTCATGTGAATCAAATGACTGCTTGTTCGTTTGTAGGAAGCAAAAAGAAATTAGAAACAGAATTGAAACAATTTATCGAATATACGCAAATTGATGAATTGATGATTACAAGCCCAATTTTTGATCATGAAGACAAATTGAAAAGCATTCGAATCATGAAAGAAGTTATGGATACAATTAATAAGAAATAAAAACTATAAGACATTCTTTCTCAAAGCATAAAGAAACTTAATTGACTTATATGATGAAAAAAAATAATCAGATAAGCCATGTAAGCAAAGATTAATTTTTAAATTTTGCTATTTAGAATATAAATACATACAAAGAAACCCTGCAACGTTACATTGCAGGGTTTCTAATTTACAGCTTAATAATTAAAAATTCAACATTGATAATTAATTATTTAAGGCTTCCCACCATATCTTCGGGTTTAACCCAAGCATCAAAATCTTCTGGAGTTACGTAGCCTAGACGAACAGCTTCTTCTTTGAGAGTTGTTCCGTTTTTATGTGCAGTTTGTGCAATTTCAGCTGATTTGTAATACCCAATTTTAGTATTCAAAGCCGTAACTAACATCAATGAGTTGTCAACTAATTCTTGAATACGTTTGTAGTTAGGTGCAATTCCTTGTGCACAATGTTCGTCAAAAGACATACAAGCATCACCAAGTAATCTGGCTGATTGCAAGAAATTTGCAGCCATCAAAGGTTTGAAAACATTTAATTCATAATGACCTTGCATTCCTCCCACAGAGATGGCAACATCATTACCCATCACTTGTGCGCAAACCATTGTCAATGCTTCACATTGTGTTGGGTTTACTTTTCCTGGCATGATGGAAGATCCCGGCTCATTTTCAGGAATAAGGATTTCTCCAATTCCGGAACGTGGTCCAGAAGCCAGCATACGGACGTCATTGGCAATTTTATTCAATGAAACGGCTAGTTGTTTTAAGGCACCGTGCGTTTCTACAATGGCATCGTGCGCGGCAAGTGCTTCAAATTTATTTTCGGCAGTTACAAATGGATGTCCGGTAAATTCAGCGATGTATTCGGCAACTTTTACATCGTATCCATCAGGAGTATTCAATCCTGTTCCTACGGCTGTTCCTCCTAAAGCCACTTCGGATAAGTGTGCCAATGTATTTTTAACCGCTTTCAAACCGTAGTTCAATTGTGCTACATATCCTGAAATTTCCTGACCTAATGTTAGTGGCGTAGCATCCATTAAATGTGTCCGACCTATTTTGACTACTGTATTAAATTCAACTGCTTTGGCATGAAGCGTGTCTCTTAATTTTTCAACTCCGGGAATAGTAACTTCAACTACTGCTTTGTAGGCTGCAATGTGCATTCCGGTAGGGAAGGTGTCATTTGAAGATTGGGATTTATTCACATCATCATTGGCTTTGATGAATTGTTCGCCTTCGCCAATGTTGAATCCTTTGAGAACTTGAGCACGATTGGCAACTACTTCGTTCACGTTCATATTACTTTGTGTACCAGAACCCGTTTGCCAAATTACCAATGGGAATTCATCATCTAGTTTTCCGGCTAGAATTTCATCACAAACCGCAGCAATGGCATCTCTTTTTTCGACTGGTAAAACTCCTAAATCACAATTGGCATACGCTGCTGCTTTTTTAAGATATGCAAAACCTTCCACGATTTCTTTTGGCATGGAAGCTGATGGGCCTATTTTGAAGTTGTTCCTGGAACGTTCTGTTTGTGCACCCCAGTATTTGTCAGCGGGAACCTGCACTTCACCCATGGTGTCTTTTTCTATTCTGAATTTCATTTTGTTGTTATTTAAAAATAATTATGTTGTTTATTACGTTTTTAGCCCCGATGGCAACGGAAATCCTTTTCTTTTTATTTTCAAAAAGAAAAGATTGGAGCGTACAGCGGGAAATAGCTCCAAATTCTGAGTTCAAAAATACGGATAATTCCTTTTTTATAAAAATTGATTGATAGTTTTTATGGTTTTTTATTGGTACGAAAAGGAATTAAACTTACATTTGTGGCTACATTCAAAAATTCCGGAAAACATGTTTGAATTTTCACAGTATTTAGGCTTTTTACTTTTCTTAACCATCCTTACTATAGGATTTTGGTTAATGTTTTTTCTTGTAGGTTTCGTTCAATATTGGATTGGCGGCGCATTATGGGAAATGTATAAAGAAAGAAAAGCAAAGAAAGAACAATCAGTATAATCTGTTTGTTAAATAAAAAAAGGACTTCTGAAAAGGAGTCCTTTTTTTATGCTTATACTTTTCAATTTTATTAGCTCCGATGATTTATAAAAAAAAAGACCCATTTTCATGAGTCCTTACTTTATTATCCTTGATAATCTCCTTCGTTATCATTTTGCAATTTTTTAGGCTGTTTTTCTTTTTCGTTTTTTGGTTTGTTAAAACGATATGTGAATGACAAACTAAACTGTCTGACTCTCCATTGCATCTCACCGTAGGAGTTTGCAAATCCGGGAAGGTTTGTTTCCATCATTCTTTTTCTGGAATTGAATACATCGCTGATATTAAACGAAAGCGTTCCTTTGTCTTTCATGATATCTTTACTGAATGCTAAGTTTGCACTAAAAACACCTAGACGATTTCCTTGAGCACTTTTTTCTGCACCATTATAAGTCGCATTCGTTTGCCAGTCAATTTTGTACGGCAACGAAACTTTTGAGGTGATTCTGGTGAACCATGATGTTGCGATATTGTCAAAATTTTGTGTAATTATTTTGTTGTTGAAATCAGTATAAACAAAATCTCCTTGTGTTTCGTTTCTGAAGAAATTGAAATTCCCGTTTAATTTCCACCATTTGTACGGAGAATAATTTAACGTGAATTCAAAACCTGCTCTATATTCTGTAGCTAAATTAATTGGTGAACTGATTGTTATTGGTATGCCGTTAACGAAATCTCCGGATTCTCTTCTTGCAAATTGAAAAACATCTGTTGTTTTATTTACATATAGGGATGTATTAAAGGTAAGTTTATCCCATCTTTTGATATAACCAAAATCAATAGCATCTGAAAAAGCAGGATCTAAATCTGGATTTCCCACAAAAATATTGATATTACTAGACAAGTTGCTGAATGGATTCAACATTCGTCCTCTTGGTCTTTGTATTCTTCGGCTGTAGCTTACCGAAGCGCTGCTTTTGTCTGAAATTTCATAAGTAAAGAAGGCGCTTGGGAAAAAGTTATTGTATTTTTTAGTATTAAAATCATTAGTTGCCAATTGATTGATATTAATATTAGAATCCTCAAAACGCAATCCTACTAAGACAGAAAATTTATTTATTTTCATTCCATATTGGGTGTAAACAGCATTCACTTTCTCCTTATATTCTAATGTATTGGTGAAGTTTTTATTGATTAGGCCGTCATTTTCAACTTGATAATCCGTGAGTAATTCTGAAAAATCACCACGATATCCAGCCTCAAACTGACCTCCTTCGCCAATAGGCAACACATAATCCATCTGTAGTAAATTTCGACTTTGACTTTGGTTGTTGAGGGTGTTGTCAAATTTTACCTTAGCGGTATTGGTAGCTCTATCCGTAATTACTGCTATTTCGAGGTCTTTACTAGTTGAAAAGGAACCGTCAAGGGTTAATTTATGTCCTTCTTTTTTGAATTTTTTAGTAAAATTAGTTGCAAATTCTACATTTTCACTATCACTGTTTTCTAAATTGATTCGGTTGCGAGTGTAATCAAAAGTATTGTCTGCTTCAAAATAATTCTGAAAAACATTATCCCGATTATCTCCGTTATTTTTTCGGTAATTGAATGTATTGGTCCATGCGGTGGTCTCGTTTAAATACAATTCTATTCCAAAATTTCCATTGTACCCTTTACTAAATCGGTCATTTTCTCGGGTTTCATTTACAATATTGTTGATAGTGTTGTCCGCATTTAAATAATTGGTATTTGTAAGAGCGTTTCCTGGACTGTTCCGCTTGTTGTATCCTTGAGTAGTGAAAAGATTAAAGTTGTCAGATTTATAATTTAATGTACCACTCAAACCATTATTTTCAGGATAACCTGCCGAGCCAATAAATGTTCCGTTTAAACCGCGGTTTTTTCCTTTTTTCAAAATGATATTTAATAATCCACCACCACCTTCCGCATCGTATCGTGCTGATGGGTTAGTGATCACTTCTACTTTTTCAATGGCATCCGCAGGAATCAATCGCAAGGCTTCCGCGATATTTATGGCATTTGAGGGTCTGCCATCAATAAGAACGCGAACATTATCGTTTCCACGAAGACTTATATTTCCTTCAATATCTACCGCTACAGAAGGAATGTTGTCTAACACATCACTTACAGTTCCACCTTTTACCATCAGGTCATTACCCACGTTGTATACTTTTTTATCTAATTTGATTTCGACAGTAGTTTTTTCAGATCGAATAATAACCTCATTTAATTGATTTGCATCCTCCTCTAAACTAATCAATCCTAAACTGGTGTTAACCTGAAGGTTTTTTTGCTTAATTTCATTTACTTTGAAAGAAATAAATTCAATATTAATATCGTAAACACCTGGAATAACTTCTATATCAAATTCTCCTTTTGGATTTGTTATTCCTCCGGCAACCGGTTTTGGATTGTTAGGATTCAGGAATGTTATAGTAGCATATTCTAAGGGTTGTTTGCTGATTTTTTCTATTACTTTACCGGAAATTTTAATTTTTTGGGTGGGAGCTTGTTGGGCAAAACTAAATAGTGTAGTAAAGAAAAGCACTACAATTAAAACAGATTTCATTTTTTTCATTTTAAAAAAACTTTGGTTACAGTCGTTAGATTGTAAAAGTAAGAGATGGTTTAATAGTACAAATCATAAAAAAATGTTAATTAAAAAAATAAGAATTTTAGGAAATAAAGGCCTCTACTTTTTCTAAATCTCTTCCTATTATTGCTTTATTTCCCATGATAACCAGGGGTCTTTCTATCAGAATTGGATTTGATAGCATAGCTTGAATGATTTGTTCCTCATTCATCGTTGTTCCTTTGAAATTTTCAATCCAAATTTTTTCTTTTTGACGAACCAATGCTATCGGTGTTATATTTAGTTTCTTTATAATTGCAGACAATTGTTCAAAAGTAGGCGGACTTGTCAGATAATTGATTACTTCAAACTCTTTTTCTGATTTTTCTATTAATGCAAGACAATTTCTAGATTTTCCGCAACGTGAATTATGGTATATTTGTATCATATTTAGTCGTTTTTAAATAATTATTAAAAGCATTAGATTAGTGGTAACAAAAATAACGTTTGTGAAACTAATCAAGTATAAAATTAAATTAAAATAGATGTTTATAGCGCAGGGTTTAAAATCAGATAATACGTTTTGGAAATATATTAAGGGGTCATTTATATTTATTTTTGCTTCAACTTTGGGTCAGTTGCCACTTATAATTCTTTTAATTTATGAAACAACAGTTAAAGGAAAACCATATCCTTCAAATAATGAAGCTTTAATGCAGTTTTTTAAGCCTAATTTAAACTTATTTTTAGTCCTGATTCCATTTGTGGTTCTCATGGGAAGTATTATTTTGGTTGTGCGTTATTTGCATCATCAAACGCTACTTTCGGTAACTACTTCACGGGTTAAAGTAGACTGGAAGAGAATCGTATTTTCCTTTTTAATTTGGGCGGCATTTACTGTTGTATCCACATTGTTATTTTATTTTTATAGTCCAAGTGATTTTGTGATCAATTTTAAGCCTGTTCCATTTGCTATTTTGGTTCTCATCGGTATTGTTTTAATTCCGATACAAACTAGTTCTGAAGAATATATTTTCAGAGGCTATTTGATGCAGGGATTTGCGAACCTTGCTAAAAACAAGTGGTTTCCGTTGCTGATGACTTCTGTTATTTTTGGGGGAATGCATTGGTTTAACCCTGAAGTAGTTAAGATTGGTCCTATTATTTTAGTATATTATATAGGAACCGGATTGTTTCTTGGAATGATTACCTTGATGGATGAGGGTATGGAACTCGCATTGGGATTTCACGCAGCTAATAATTTAGTGGGTGCATTGCTGGTCACTTCGGATTGGTCTGCCTTTCAGACACATTCTGTTTTTAAGGATATTTCGGATCCCTCTGCGGGATTAGATGTTATTGTGCCGGTTGTTTTTATATACCCGATACTTTTATTTATCTTTAGTAGAAAATACAACTGGACAAATTGGAAAGAAAAATTAACTGGAAAAATTTAGTAAAAGAACAGTTTCAATAATTTATAAAAAAAACGCAATCATGGTCAATACAATTACGTATCAAAATGTTCATAATCTATTTAAAATGAATGGTTATCATCTAAATCGAAACGATTTATGCAGAGTAGCGTATAGTTTTATCAAAGAAGGGGAAGAATATGAAAAAGCTGTGGGTGATTTTATCCTAGATTGGTTTGACAACAAATCCTATCTAGAATTGAATACATCAGGCACCACTGGAATCCCAAAAGTGATTCGAATAGAAAAACAAGCCATGGTAAATTCAGCCATTGCAACCGGTGATTTTTTTGATTTGCAACCAGGTAATAAAGCGTTACATTGTTTGCCAACTAAATATATAGCCGGAAAAATGATGTTTGTAAGAAGTTTTATCTTGGGTCTTGATATTGATTTTGTTGCCCCAAGTTCAAATCCCTTGTTAAACAATGAAACTAAATATGATTTTGTTGCCATGGTGCCTTTACAGGCTCAAAATTCATTGACAATGTTGAAGAATGTCAAAAAAATGATTGTTGGCGGCGCTAAAATGAATAAAACTCTTGAAAAAGGACTTTGTAAATTGAAAACCAAAGTGTATGAGACTTATGGAATGACGGAAACCATCACGCATATTGCGGCAAAGGAAATAGGTGAGGTGGCTTTTTCAGTATTACCTAATATAAAAATAGCTAAAGACGACAGAGATTGTCTGGTTATTAATGCACCTAAAATTTCAAGCGAAGCAATTGTTACTAATGATATAGTAGAACTGATCAATGAGAACCAATTTATTTTTTTAGGTCGAATTGACAACATCATAAACAGCGGAGGAATTAAATTAATTCCAGAGCAAATCGAGGAAAAATTAGCTACTATGATTCATTCCAGATTTTTTGTCACTGCAAAACAAGATCTTGTTTTAGGAGAAAAATTAGTATTGATTATTGAAGGGGAACAACAAATTATAGCTGAAACTGTTTTTGATGTTTTGGATAAGTATGAAAAACCAAAAGAGGTTTTGTTTGTTGCAAAATTCGCTGAAACACAAAACGGAAAAATAAAGCGAAAAGAAATTACAGAAAGTATTTAAATTGTTTTTAATAAAAAAACATCCGCCTAAACGAGGGCGCTGAAAAAGTCTTTTTCCGAATAAATCGATAAATAAAAAGAGGGTAAATCTTAGGATTTATCCTCTTTTTTGGTATGTTTAGTTCTAATTATAAGAGTTTTTTTAGATGTTACTTCGACAGTAATCAACACATTTCAGTGAACATTCTTTGTCTATGATTTAATTATTCCAAAGAATAATTTTTTGAAAAAGATCAATGATTTAATAGATTTTCCTTAATTTATGACAAATTGTTAAATAAATACTGCACCAATAATGGACGTATGGCAGAAAGTCCCAATTCGTATGTTTAAGTATTTGCTTCTTAAAACAATTTGTAGCGTTTCGGATGTTGATGTAGTGGAAGGTTTGCGTTACAACATGTTTTTTAAATATAAATCCAGAACCATTCCGGTTTAAACTGTACAGGTGAAATAGCAATTTTCACAGTCAATTTAAAAAGAATATTTAAATTAATATTAGAAAAATGCAATCTACCAGAGTTACTTAAAAGGACTCTAGCTAAGCTTAAAGTAGGTTTATTGAACCTCCATTAAAAAATCAATCATAAAAAAAGAAAAAACGCTTGTAACCGATTATATAAATCCTGTTACAAGCGTTTTTTTATTATCTGAAAAATGATTCTGATCAAAATAAGGAATGTTTTTTTATTAAATTATTGCTGCATTTTAAAATAATAATCAGCTGAATTTTTCCCGCTTCCGTAGAATAAGAAAAATATGCAAGCTCCTAATATTAGCAATGCCAATAGTAAATTTTGAGAATGCATTGCTCCCATAAAATTTATTATAGTAGCACCTACCAATATGGGAAGTTGTGTTATTATAGCCCATCTTGTCAGTAAACCAAAAGCAATCATTATACCACCTACCATGTGTGCTGGAGCAATATAGTGGATAAGGAACATTCCGCCACCAATCCTGTCAATTGGAGATATTAGATCATTTAAATATTGGATGTTCGTTATAAAAGAGATTCCTTTCATAAACAAAAATACACCAAGTGTTATTCGTACCAAATCCACGGTTAAATAAGTGTGCGTATTCGCCCATTTGTTTAAATTTTTTACGCTATTCATAATACTATAGTTTTAAATATTTAGTACTAAGTTACTGAATTTTAATATAATAAATTATAATTGTTAAAGAAAACTAAACTTTGATTGTTTTTTTGTTTAAAAAAATAGAATTTCAGCTGTTGAGAATAAACCACTAATAATGCCGTCTTAATTTATAAGTGCAGCGTAAGTAAGTATATTAAATAATTAAAATGAATTTGGTTTAGATTTTCAGCACGTTATATCGCAAAGGGGCTAATGCTATAACTACCAATCCTTTGAATAAAGGCAATTATATATGTACAAAATAATAAATATAAGTTCCAGTAAATTAGGAGTTAAACTTGAATAATACCTAAGTTAAATTTTTTATCAATAGGCGAGTGGTTAGCCGCTTCTATTCCCATAGAGATCCAAGTTCGGGTGTCTAGGGGATCAATAATAGCATCTGTCCATAATCGAGATGCGGCATAATAAGGCGAAACTTGCTCGTCATATCTGGCTTTTATTTTATCAAATAATTCTTTTTCTTTTATTTCATCTACGAGTTCTCCTTTTGCTTTAAGCGAAGAGGCTTCAATTTGAGCCAGCACTTTTGCAGCTTGGGTTCCACCCATAACGGCTAATTCCGCACTTGGCCAGGCGAATATTAATCTTGGATCATACGCTTTTCCGCACATGGCATAATTTCCAGCACCATATGAATTTCCTACAATTACAGTGAATTTTGGTACAACGGAATTGGATACCGCATTTACCATTTTGGCACCGTCTTTTATAATTCCTCCATGTTCTGATTTAGATCCTACCATAAATCCAGTAACATCTTGAACAAAGATCAATGGGATTTTTTTCTGGTTGCAATTGGCAATAAAACGGGTGGCTTTATCTGCACTATCGGAGTAGATTACGCCACCAAACTGCATTTCACCATTTTTAGTTTTTACCACTTTTCGTTGGTTGGCAACAATTCCCACTGCCCAACCATCTATTCTGGCATAACCAGTGATAATAGTTTGGCCATAGCCGTCTTTATAAGCTTCAAATTCTGAATTGTCTACTAAACGATTGATGATTTCCATCATGTCATACTGCTCATTTCTGGCTTTTGGCAAAACACCGTAGATTTCTTTTTCGTCTAATGCTGGTTTTTGGGATTTAATTCGGCTGAAACCAGCTTTATCAAAATCACCTATTTTATCAACTATATTTTTTATTTTATCCAATGCATCTTTATCGTCTTTGGCTTTATAGTCGGTCACACCGGAAATTTCACAATGGGTAGTTGCTCCGCCCAGAGTTTCATTATCAATACTTTCGCCAATAGCAGCTTTGACAAGATAACTTCCTGCCAAGAAAATACTTCCTGTTTTTTCGACAATCAAAGCTTCGTCACTCATGATGGGTAAATAAGCTCCACCGGCGACGCAACTTCCCATTACAGCAGCAATTTGGGTAATTCCCATGCTGCTCATTTGGGCATTATTTCTAAAAATACGTCCAAAATGTTCTTTGTCCGGGAAAATTTCATCTTGCAAAGGCAAATATACTCCGGCGCTATCTACTAAATAAATAATTGGCAGTCGGTTTTCCATAGCAATTTCCTGTGCCCGTAAGTTTTTCTTGGCCGTTATAGGAAACCAGGCTCCCGCTTTTACGGTAGCATCATTGGCTACAACAATACATTGTTTGCCTCTGATGTATCCTATTTTTACCACAACACCACCTGATGGGCATCCACCGTGTTCTGCATACATTCCTTCACCAACAAATGCTCCAATTTCAATGCATTTCGCTTTTGGATCCAATAAATAATCAATACGTTCACGAGCGGTCATTTTGCCTTCACCATGTAATTTTTGAATGCGTTTTTCACCGCCGCCTAATTTAACTATGCTTAATTTTTGTCGCAATGCGGAAAGTAAAAGTTTATTGTGGTCTTCGTTTTTGTTGAAGTTCAAATCCATGATGAAAGAATGTTAAAAATAATTTTGGGCTAAAATACAAAATTCAACTAAATAAATTTTATTGGTTTAGAAAGAAAACGGAATATTTTTTTGATTTAAAAACAAAAAAACAGAAGTTGCCTCCTGCTTTTTTATGAATTTAATAAAAAAAAGGTTATTTATGTTTGGATTCATTTACAAGTCTTTTTAAAATTGCCCATTGTTTGAGTGCATCACGAGCTTCAACGGCCGGATACCCTAGCATGGTTTTTCCTGCAGGAATATCTCCTGTTACACCGGAACCGGCACCTACAATCGCACCATCGCCTATGGTGGTGTGATCCTTTATAGAAGCGCTTCCGCCAATGATTACGCCATTTCCTAATGTTACAGAGCCTGCTAATCCACTGTTTCCAGCCATAATACAAAACTTACCTAGTTTGCTGTTATGCCCAATTTGGACTAGATTATCAATTTTACAGCCGTCACCTAAAATGGTTGAACTGAATTTGCCTCTGTCCACACAGGTATTAGCGCCAATTTCGACACTATTACCAATAATTACATTTCCAATTTGCGGAATTTTGACCAAACCTCTTTGTGGGTCAGGCCGAAAACCAAAACCATCCGCACCTATAGTCGCATTAGGATGCAAAATACAATCATTGCCAATGTGACATCGTTCTCTGATAACCGTTCCTGACCAGATTACTGTGTTTTTACCAATCGTACATTCATCTAGAATGGTCACATTAGGATATACAGTGGAGTTGTCTCCAATTATGACATTAGGTCCTATATAACAGCCAGCACCAATTCGGGCACCAGTGCAAATAGAGGCAGTTGGATCAATCACAGCACTGGGATGAATGTCAATAGTAAATACTGGTGTTGGTGGAGCAAAGAGTTCTAGTACCTGAGACATCGCTAAATCAGCATTTTTAACTTTTATGAAAGCTCTATTTTCTCCGGGTTCTATAGCAATATCTTCATTGACCACTGCCGCACAAGCATTGGAAGTAAACCATAATTTTTCGTATTTTTTGTTTCCAATGAATGAAATTTCGGAAGCGGTAGCCATTTCTAATTGTTCAGGAGCAGTAATGTTTTGGGTAGTATTCCCTATAATTACGCCATTAAGAATCGCATTAATTTCTTGGATTGTATAAGATTTCATTCCGTGTAGATTGGATTTGGTTGTTTAATATTTTTCAAATAAAAGAATTTAGCGTTGAAATTCCTAATCTTACTAATTTCTTTAACAGGAATAAATGGAGTGGTTATATAAATTGTGAATACAATATTGTAATTGTTCCTTATCCTTTGGACATGAGGAAATGCTGATTGATTACAATAAATAGCAAACAACAGTTAGCGGTAGAGACTTTGTTGATTGAATGGTTGGGGTTAATTATAAAACAAATAGCCGGTACTTAATTATAAGTACCGGCTATTTTCTATTTATTTGACTCGGATAAATTATCTTTTCACAATCATTTTTCCATTGTTTTCTCCTTTAAATAAACCAAGTAGCGCTGTAGGTAATTGATCAAAACCTTCTACTATAGTTTCTGTAAACTTCAATTTTCCTTCATTGACCCATTTTGATAAGTGTGCAATTCCTTCTGGAAAGTCTTTTTGAAAATTATTGATAATAAAACCCTGCATTAATACACTTCGGGTTAATAACATGGGTTGGATTCGGGGTCCCATTGGTATTTCGGTGCTGTTGTATAGGGAAATTTGTCCACACAAAGCAATTCTGGAATGAAAATTCAGGTTTTCGATAACCGCATCAGAAATACTGCCACCTACATTGTCAAAATAAACATCCACACCGTTTGGACATAATTTAGCAATTGTGGATTTCATATTGGTATTTGTTTTGTAATTGACGACTTCGTCATAGCCAAATTCTTCTTTTAGCATTTTTACTTTTTCATCAGAACCGGCAATTCCTATTACACGAGCACCTTGGATTTTTGCAAGTTGGCCTACTACTATCCCAACGGCTCCTGCGGCTCCTGATACCACAACGGTTTCTCCCGCTTTTGGTTTTCCAATTTGCATTAGACCAAAATAAGCGGTAAGTCCTGTCATTCCCAGTATTCCTAAATAATATGTTAGGGATTCTACTGTTGATTCAATTTTTTGCAGGCCTTTTTCAGAGGCAATCATTTGTTCGCTCCAAGGCAAAGCGCCCAGAACAGTATCTCCTGTTTTGAAAAGATCGGATTTTGATTCTACTACAGTAGCCAAAACTCCGCCCTCTATAGGTTGGTCTAATTCAAATTGAGGTACATACGATTTTCCTTCATTCATTCGACCGCGCATATAGGGATCTACGGAATAATACAATCCTTTTAAAAGGACTTCTCCTTTTTTTAGATCGTTTAATTCTATATTTTCAGATCTAAAATCATTCAATGTTGGAATTCCATTAGGTCTTGATGCTAATACGATTTGTTTCGTTTTCATTTTTTTTTGTTTAATAAAAACTCCATTAGCCATTAGCTAATGAAGTTTTGTTTCCTGTTTTCTTTTTTAAAACTAATTTATAGTTTGGTTCTGAAATCATTTATGATTCCCCCTTTTGCAAGTACGTTAATTTGACGATCACTTAAACTGTGTTTGGTTTCAAATTCTAAAGTGCTTCCGTCCCCTTTTTCGATCACTACTTTTATATTATTTCTATTGACAACATCTTCACGGAGGTTTTTAAAACGGATCAAATCTCCCTGTTCCATTTTGTCATAATCAGAAACGTTTATAAATTCTAAAGGCACAATTCCAAAATTGACTAAATTTTGCCAAGCAATACGGGCATAACTTTGGGCAATAACAGCCACTTGTCCCAAATATTTAGGAGCAAGAGCGGCATGTTCCCGACTGGAACCTTGGGCATAATTTTCTTTTGCAATAACGATATGTCCACCAAATTCTTTTTTAGATTTCATGGCTCGGTCATAAAAACTAGGATCGATCACACTAAAAGCATATTTACTGATTTCAGGAATATTACTTCTTAAGGGAAGTACATCGGCTCCAGCTTTCAAAATTTCATCTGTAGATACATTATCGCCCATTTTTAATAAAATAGGAATTCGATAGTCTTGTTGTAAAGCTTCAATTTCAGGAATCGATTTGATATTTGGACCTTTATGTAATTCAACTCCTGATCCATCTTTTAGGGGAGCCACGAGCATATCAGTATTGATAATTTCTACTTCAGGATTCTCAAATTTAGGATATTTCATGCCATAGATTTTTTCCATATCTCTAGGATCTGTGATTTTTCCTGTCAGGGCAGATGCAGCAGCCGTTTCGGGACTACACAAATAAACCTGATCATCTTCTGTTCCAGAACGACTTGGGAAATTTCGAGGCATGGTTCTTAAACTGATTGTTCCGGTAGCGGGAGCTTGCCCCATTCCTATACAACCCATACAACCTGATTGATGAAAACGAGCACCAGCAGTAATCAAATTTGCAAAAGTAAAATTCTTTAGCATGTTTTGAATTGTCTGTCTCGAAGTAGGATTGACATCAAATGAAACTGCACTGTTGATTGTTTTGTCTTTTACGATCACTCCGGCAATCCAAAAATCTCGTAATCCAGGATTTGCAGAAGAGCCTATTACGACTTGACCAATTTCTTTTCCGGCAACTTCGCTCACAGGAACTACATTTCCAGGACTTGTAGGCAGGGCAATCAAAGGAACTAAATCGCCCAAATTGATTGTTGCATATTCATCATAAGTTGCTCCTGAATCGGCAATTAATTCCGTCCAGTCAGATTCCCGATTTTGGGAAATTAAAAACCGTTTGGTTTCATCATCACTGGGGAATACAGTTGTTGTAGCACCTAATTCAGCACCCATATTGGCAATTACATGGCGGTCCATCACGCTCAGATTTTTCAATCCTTCACCATAATATTCTATAATTTTTCCCACTCCGCCTTTTACATCATAGCGTCTTAGCATTTCTAGAATGACATCTTTGGCACTAACCCAATCGGGTAGTTTACCGCTGAGTTCTACACCCATTACTTTTGGCATTTTGACAAAATAAGGTTGACCTGCAATTGCAGCTGCAACATCTAAACCACCGGTTCCAATGGCCAGCATGCCCAAAGACCCTGCAGCACAAGAATGACTATCGGACCCAACGAGTGTTTTTCCGGGTTTGCCAAAACGTTCCATGTGCACCGGATGACTTACTCCATTTCCGGGACGACTGTACCAAAGACCAAATCTTTGTGCCGCCGAAAGTAAAAATAAATGGTCATCGGCATTTTTAGAATCCGTTTGTAAAAGATTGTGATCCACATATTGAACCGCAACTTCTGTTTTGGCTTTTTTTAGACCCATGGCTTCTAATTCTAATTGGACCAATGTTCCAGTTGCATCTTGTAATAATGCCTGATCTATCCGGATTCCAATTTCCTGACCCGCAATCATTTCACCATGTAAAAGATGCGATTGGATTAATTTTTGACTAACGTTTAATTTTGACATATTTTGTACTTTTAGATGCTTTTCTTAAATGTAAAAATCGAGATATTGTCTTATTCTAAAACGGATCAGATAATCCACTCACACGGATTAATTTTTTATTTACAAATTCATGAATTCCAATTTCAGAGAGTTCTCTACCGTAACCAGAACCTTTGGTTCCTCCAAAAGGTAAATCGGCTTGTGTCCAAGTTGGGTGATTGATAAATACCATTCCAGAATCAATTTGATCTGCAAGTCGTTTTCCACGTTCGATATCTTTAGTAAATATGGATCCTCCTAAACCAAAATCAGAATCATTCGCCAAGGCAATTGCAGCAGCTTCGTCTTTTACTCTGTAAAAAGAGGAAACTGGTCCAAATAATTCTTCGTGATATGCTGGAATTTCAGGATTTAGATCCGTTAGAATGGTAGGTTCCATAAAGGCTCCCGGACCATCAACTCTTTTTCCTCCAAGTAAAACGGTAGCTCCGGCAGCAACTGATCTTTCCACTTGATCTACTAAGTGTAATAAAGCTTCTTCACTACTCAATGGACCTAATTCTGTATTTGAATCCATTGGATCTCCTACTTTTAATTTAGCTAGTTTGGCTGTGTACTTTTCGATAAATTCATCAGCAATAGCTTCTATAGCAATAATTCTTTTGGAAGCAATACAGCTTTGTCCATTATTGTTCATTCTACCTACTACGGCCCATTCTACAGTTTTATCAATATCGGCATCTTCTAAAACGATTAAGGCATCATTACCTCCTAATTCTAAAACTGATTTCTTAAGGTTTTTACCAGCTTCTGTAGCTAAACTTGCACCAGCGGCTTCACTACCGGTAAGTGAAACGCCTTTGATTCTTTTGTCAGAAACAATGGCTGAAGCTCTCTTTCCTGAGATTAACAAATTAGTGTATAATCCAATTGGCGCTTGCGCTTCTTTAAATAAATCTTGAATTGCAATTGCACATTGAGGAACCATAGAAGCGTGTTTTACTAAGATAGTATTTCCTACCATGATGTTTGGCGCAATGAAACGAGCTACCTGATAAAAAGGGAAATTCCACGGTTGAACACCCAGTAAAACGCCTATTGGGCTTGATCTGATAATAGCCTCGCCAAGTTCAGGTTCTAATTTTTTATCGGCTAAAAATGCTTCGCCATTTTGAGCATAATAATCTAATATATTAGCACTTAATTCAATTTCACCTTCTGCCTGTGAAAATATTTTTCCCATTTCGAGTGTAATCAAAGTAGCCAAAGCTGTTTTTTTCTCTCTCATTAAAGAAGCTACTTTGTTTAAAACAGCCGCTCTTTCAGAATATGATGTTTTTTTCCAATCTTGGAAGGTATTGGCAGCTTGTACAATGGCATCATCTACTTGCTTGTCGGTCATTTCATCAAATGATTTCAAAACTTTGTTTGTTGCGGGATTCGTTGTTTGTATGGCCATAATTCTAATATTTAAAGAAGATTAATTTTTGGCTTCTGCCAAAAATAATTTATAATGTAAAACAGATGGTTTTAGCATGTATAATTCAATAATTGGTTAGGAAATTTTTACGAAGTAGATTGGTTTTTTTGAAAAAAATAAAATTGTTCTAGTTTGTAATAACAATTATTGAATAACAAAGATAAAAATATTATGAGGAATAAGACTTACATAATTCCCACATTAACTTTTTTTTATGCGTAAAGTAAACACATCTAAAAGCCTTCTTTTTAGATGTTGTTTCTTTTCGTCTTCCTTTTTTTACATTTGGATGGATGGTGCTAATTTTTACTTTTTTTAATTAAAACAAGACAAGAAACAGTAACTATAGCGGTTTAGATTAATACAATAGGATATTTTTTAAATTAATTTTTCTTCATAATAGTGTTACTTTCAAAACAGAAAAAAATTAGCATTGAAAATGGGATGCAATTGTGGGTCGTGAATAATTACTAAGCAGAAAATAATACCGTTTTCTAATGGCTTTAGAAAAAAAGGTAAAGAGTAGTATGATGCCTTAAGTAACATGATAAAATGTTGCCGTTAAAAAAGGGGTTTATCTATAAAAAAAATCCCACCGACTTTAAAGCCGGTAGGATCTGTTTTATTTTAACTAAATGGTATTTTATTCCTCTTCCTTTTGTCCCATCATCATTAGATAAGCTTTCAGGAACTCATCAATTTCTCCATTCATAACGCCGTCAACGTTGCTGGTTTCATAACCGGTGCGAACATCTTTGACTAACTTATAAGGTTGCATGACATAATTTCTGATTTGGGAACCCCATTCTATTTTCATTTTACCAGCTTCAATATCAGCGCGTTGTGCCTGTTTCTTTTTTAACTCAATTTCGTACAATTGAGAGCGTAACATCTGCATGGCACGCTGTCTGTTGTCTTGCTGCGATCGCGTTTCGGAACATTGTATTTGAATTCCGGTAGGTTTATGAAACAATTGTACTTTAGTTTCCACCTTATTTACATTTTGTCCACCAGCTCCGCTGGATCGCGAAGTCGTGATCTCAATGTCAGCAGGATTGATGTCAATTTCGATGCTATCATCTACCAGTGGATACACGTAAACGGATGCAAATGAGGTATGACGTTTGGCATTGCTGTCAAAAGGAGAAATTCGTACCAGTCGATGCACGCCGTTTTCGCCTTTTAAATATCCAAAAGAATAATCGCCTTCAAATTCGAGTGTTACGGTCTTGATACCGGCAGCTTCTCCTTTCTGGAAATTCAGTTCTTTGATTTTGTAACCGTATTTTTCGCCCCACATCATGTACATGCGCATGAGCATTTCGGCCCAATCACAACTTTCGGTTCCACCGGCACCAGCAGTAATTTGTACCACAGCACTCAAAGTATCCCCTTCGTCCGAGAGCATGTTCTTGAATTCAATGGCTTCAATATGCGCTTGAGTGGCGTAGTAATGTTCGTCTAATTCTTCTCCGGTAAGTTCACCTTCTTTGTAAAAATCATAGGCAAGTTGCAATTCATCCGTCATTTCGACTGCTTTATTGTAATCTTCAATCCACTTTTTCTTATTTCGGAGATTTTTTACAATGATCTCAGCTTCTTTTGGATTGTTCCAAAAATCAGGGGCAAAGGTTTTTTCTTCTTCGTTTGAGATCTCAATTAGCTTGGCATCAACGTCAAAGATACCTCCTCAACGCACCAAGGCGCTCTACAATACCTTTAATTTGTTCGGTAGTTGTCATAAAATTATATTAATTTGGTTGGTCTGTTTTCAATAATTTATCAAAATTGCTGCCGTGTACTACAATTAGTGTAGTTTTAACGGAACTAGTTGGAATTAATAAACGGTATTGTGTAAATTTGTGGCACAAAAATAGAAAAATTTTACGAAGGGACAATTCGCGAATTGTCCGTACTGAAAATAAAAATAAATATGGAAATAAATTTAGTTAGCGACACAATCACGAAACCTTCACGTGAAATGCTGGTTCATATGTTAAATGCTGAAGTAGGCGATGATGTTTACAAACAAGATCCTACAGTTATAGCCCTAGAAGCCAGAGTTGCTGAGATGTTTGGTATGGAAGCGGGTCTTTTTTTTCCCTCAGGAACGATGGCCAATCAAACAGCGATAAAATTGCATACCCAACCCGGAGAACAATTAATTGCTGACAAATATGCACATGTATACCATTATGAAGGCGGCGGTGTTTCCTTCAATAGTGGCGTTTCTTGTTGCTTATTAGACGGAAACCGCGGAATGATAACTGCAGAGCAAGTGGCTGGAGCCATCAATGATCCGGAGTTTTACCACAGTCCTTTAACAAGTTTAGTTTGTGTAGAAAACACCACTAATAAAGGTGGCGGCGC
The DNA here is from genome assembly GCF_003970395.1 of Flavobacterium sp. GSP27. Classification (NCBI taxonomy): domain Bacteria; kingdom Pseudomonadati; phylum Bacteroidota; class Flavobacteriia; order Flavobacteriales; family Flavobacteriaceae; genus Flavobacterium; species Flavobacterium sp. GSP27. The sequence goes on from NZ_RYDP01000013.1 coordinate 74,981, forward strand.
TTGCTATGAACTGGAAGATTTGCAAAAAATAAAAAAGGTTTGTGATGCTAATAATTTGAAATTTCACCTGGATGGCGCCCGAATCTGGAATGCTTTGGTAGCCAAAAATCAAGATCCAAAAGCATTTGGTGAATTATTTGATACCATTTCGGTTTGTTTGTCTAAAGGTTTAGGAGCACCAATTGGTTCGGTGTTGTTAGCGGATAAAGCCACGATTCACAGAGCATTGCGAATTCGAAAAATATTAGGTGGCGGAATGCGTCAGGTAGGCTATTTGGCAGCAGCAGGAATATATGCCTTGGACAATAATATAGAACGCCTTGCTGAAGATCATAGGCGAGCGAAAGAAATTGCCGAAGTTTTGAAAAAGGTAAGCTGGGTTGCATCAGTAGAGCCGGTTGAAACTAATATTTTGATTTTCTCGTTGGTTCCAAATTGTATCGAAAAGAATTTAATTGAATTGTTAAAGCAAAAAAATATTTTAATCAGTTCCATGGGGCATGGAAAACTGCGAATAGTCACGCATCTTGATTATAAGGAAGTTATGCATACCTATGTATTGGAAACCTTGCAGAAGTTAGTATAGTTCTTCTTGGAGAATTTGTTTAAAGTTTAAGGTTTAAAGTTTTTATCGTGATCAAAAAACGTTAAACCTTAAACTTTAAACTTTTTTATTTAAACAAATCTTCCATTCCGGGAATCATTGGCATATCCATTTTAGTAACGACATCCAGTTCGCTCTGATTGACATTTGTCGCTTTTTCGATTGCTTTATTCAATACTAAAATCAAATAATCTTCCAGTTGCTCTTTATCTGCTAATAGAGTGTCGTCAATAATAATTGATTTTAGGGTTCTGTTGGCAGTCAAAGTAACTTTCAATAAACCATCAGTGCTTTGTTCGTCTATAAGAACAGTATCTAAACGTTTTTTTGTGTCTTCTATCTTTTGTTGGGTCTCTTTAAGTTTGCCCATCATTCCCATTAAATCCATGTTTTAATTTTTTAAATTAATTTGATTTACAAAATTACTATATTGCATAGTTATAATCAATAAAATATTCATGAAAAATAAACTCGTCTTAAGTTGTCTTTGTGTTATTTTTGCACCATCAATTACTAATATAAAAGCGCAACAAATGTCAAAAAATATTCCTTCTCCCGTAGCTAAAATAATTCCAAAAACTTTAGAAAAACACAACCAAAAACGGGTAGATAATTATTTCTGGTTAAACGAGAGAGAGAACCTGGAAGTGATTGATTATTTGAATCAAGAAAATACGTATTATGAAGCCATGACTGTGGATACAAAAGGGTTTCAGAAAGAATTATACGAAGAAATGAAAGCCCGCATCAAGGAAGACGATCAATCGGTTCCTTACTTATACAATGGTTACTATTATATCACGCGTTTTGAAACCGGAAAGGATTATCCCATTTATTCCAGAAAAAAAGGAAGTCTTACCGCTACTGAGGAAATTTTATTCAACTGTAATGACTTAGCCAAAGACCATTCTTACTTTCAATTGGGTGGTTTGAGCGTGAGTCCGGACAATAAATTTGCGAGTTTTGGTATTGATACCGTTGGAAGACGTATTTATACGATACAAATCAAAAACTTAGAGACGGAAGAAATTCTTTCGGATAAGATTGAAAATGCTACTGGAAGTTCTGTTTGGGCCAATGATAATAAAACGATATTTTACACCAGACAAGATAAAGTTACCTTGCGGTCTGATAAAGTTTTTAAACATAAATTAGCCACAGATTCAGCTACTGATATATTAGTTTTTAATGAAAAAGACGATACGTTCAATGTTTCTGTAGGCAAAGAAAAATCAAAAAAATATATTGTAATAGGCTCCGGAAGTACCTTAACAACCGAGTACAGAATTTTAAATTCAGATACTCCAGATGGAGAGTTTGTGGTTTTTCAACCAAGGGTTCGCGGCTTAGAATACAGTATTTCTCATTTTGGAGATTCTTTTTATATCATGACCAATAAGGACAAAGCAACTAACTTCAAGTTGATGAAAACCCCTGAAAACGCTACTGCAAAAGAAAATTGGAAAGATGTCATTGCGCATCGAAAAGACGTTTTACTGGAAGATATCGAAATTTTTAGAAACTATTTAGTTGTAGAAGAACGTTCCAATGGTTTGAACCACATTCGTATTATGCCTTGGAGTGGAGAAGGAGAATATTATTTGCCATTTGGAAGCGAAACGTATAGCGCATATACGACAACAAATGTGGATTTTGATACTGATATTTTGCGTTACAGTTACCAATCATTGGCAACGCCATCTTCAGTTATTGACTTTAATATGAAAACCAAAGAGAAAGAAATCAAGAAAGAGCAACAGGTTCTTGGGGGCAAATTTGATAAAAATAATTATATCGAAGAGCGTGTTTGGGCCACAGCAACAGATGGTACCAAAGTACCCATTTCTATGGTGTACAAAAAGGGGTTGAAAAAAGACGGGAATAATCCGGTATTGCTTTATGCCTACGGTTCATACGGCGTTACCATGGATGCTTATTTTTCATCTACGCGTTTGTCAATTTTGGATCGAGGATTTGTATTTGCCATAGCACACATTCGCGGTGGTGAAGATTTAGGAAGACAATGGTATGAGGACGGAAAATTATTGAAAAAGAAAAACACCTTCACTGATTTTATTGATTGTTCTAAGTTTTTGATTCAGGAAAAATATACTTCACCAAAGCATTTATATGCCGAGGGCGGTTCAGCAGGTGGATTATTAATGGGAGCAGTTGTCAATATGGCGCCGGAATTGTACAACGGAGTAATTGCGCAGGTTCCTTTTGTAGATGTTATCACCACGATGCTTGATGACACGATTCCGCTGACAACCGGAGAATATGATGAATGGGGCAATCCAAACGAGAAAAAATATTATGATTATATGGCATCTTACTCTCCTTATGACAACGTAAAAGCTCAAAACTATCCTAATATGTTCGTTTCTACCGGACTTCATGATTCACAAGTACAATATTGGGAGCCTGCCAAGTGGGTTGCAAAGCTCCGTACTCAAAAAACAAATGATACCGTTTTATATCTTAATACGAATATGGATGCGGGTCACGGCGGTGCTTCAGGTCGGTTTGAAGCCTTAAAGGAATTAGCAAAGGAATATAGTTTTTTATTAGATTTAGAAAAAATTAAAAACTAGATAGCTTTTTTTTGTTAAATTTGTAACTTTCGAGGTGTAATTAGAAATTGCTGCAACTAACTATTTTTTTATGAAAAAAAAAGTAAACGCTTACAATAATGTCTTAGAACTTATAGGTAATACTCCTCTTATTAAGTTAAATAAAGTCACTGAAGAGTTAGAAGGTGCTTTTTATGCAAAAGTAGAAGCTTTTAATCCGGGACATTCCTCCAAAGACAGAATAGCATTGCACATAATTGAAGAAGCTGAAAAGAGAGGCGTTTTATCTCCTGGTGATACTATAATTGAAACAACATCCGGCAATACGGGTTTTAGTTTAGCAATGGTGAGTATTATAAAAGGATATAGCTGTATTCTGGCTGTTAGTTCTAAATCATCTAAAGACAAAATAGACATGCTTCGCAGCTTAGGAGCTAAAGTGTATGTTTGTCCGGCGCATGTTTCTGCTGATGATAAACGTTCGTATTACAATGTTGCCAAACGTTTGCATGAAGAAACGAAAGGCTCGGTGTATATCAACCAATATTTCAATCAGTTGAATGTTGATGCGCATTATAAGTCTACCGGTCCGGAAATTTGGAAGCAAACAAATGGCGCAATCACACACTTAATTGCTTGTAGTGGAACAGGAGGAACTATTTCCGGTACTGCAAAATACTTAAAAGAACAAAATCCAAACATTAGAATTCTTGGAGTCGATGCTTTTGGATCCGTATTAAAAAAGTACCATGAAACTGGAGAATTCGATAATGATGAAATTTATCCGTACCGAATAGAAGGTTTAGGGAAGAACTTAATTCCATCAGCAACGGATTTTGATATTATTGATAAATTCATGAAGGTAACTGACGAAGAAAGTGCTCATGCGGCTCGAGAAATCACAAGGAAAGAAGGTTTATTTGTAGGATATACTTCAGGAGCTGTTTTACAAGCCATCAAGCAATATGCTGATGAAGGAGAGTTTGATGTTAACAGTGTTGTTATTGCCATATTTCCAGATCACGGTTCTCGTTATATGAGTAAAGTATTTAGTGATGATTGGATGCATGAACAAGGTTTCTTTGACAGTATAAACCAAGAAGAAGTTCAAAAAATAGAAATGATAAAATAAGTTGAAATTATAAATAAAAAGTCCCATTAGCTTTTGCAAATGGGACTTTTTTATTGATCATATAAAGAAGAATACTTTTTTGGTTAATCCAATAATTCAGGAGTACTAAGTATTAATTCGATTTTTTTAATAGTGATCGTGATCTGGCTCATTTGTAATTCTATGTTTCTAAAAAAGAGACTAATATCTCTGTTGACCCAACTTTCAGAAATAACTCTTGCTCCCAAACTAATTCTTAAAATAGCACTTTCAATTTCAGTAGTATATTTTACATTAACTGCTTGACCAATATGGCATTTTTGGGCAGCAAGCCGAATGATTTCTAATGAAGAACCTTCAAACTGATCCGATAAATCAGTATTTAATAACGTATATAATTTTTTTACGTTATCAACAGATAAAACTTCATTATCTTTAAAAATAAAGAAAGGAAAAATGGTACGGATATTTCGTATTCCAAATTCTTTACTACTGTAACTCTTCGTTTTTGTTTCATCACCATAAATAGGCTGTAAAAAAGTGGCTTCTTTTATGGAATCATCAACAAAATTGCAAAACATCTCAATACCCATATTTCGATATAAAACAGGTGTTTTGTAGTATCTGTCCATTTCAACTACGGCCGCATTCCAGCGCATATAGGAACCATAGTTATACCCATCGGATAATTCATTGGAACAAAACCAAGAAGCCGGCCAATCAGAATGATTGTAATATTGGGTTAAACCTTTGGGTAATGTGTTTTTTACAGAATGTATTAATTTGTTGACACTTTTAGGTAAAATTAATGCACCGCAGTATGGAGGGCCCGTGAAAAATTTACTTCCTGTTATAGTAACAATATACCCTTTGTTTAAATAATTTTGTATGTCTTTTGGATCTAATCTAAGCTGTGAGCCATCTACAATAATCTGAATTGATAAATTTTCAAGTGTATTTAGTTTTTTTATAAATTCGTCACTGGGAGATTGATACCCTAATTTTGATTGGTCCATAGTATGTAACACTATGTGCCTGCCTTGATTTTTGGTCTTGATAACGGCATCAAATACTTCCTTATCTAATTGAGCAGAAGATTTTGATGCGCCATTTTCATCTCGAAAAGGGATTTTAATTAAATCAACCTCTCTAAAGCCTTCAATTTTAGTATCTTTTTTAATTGGATAATTTAGTGCAGTAGTGTTTTCAAAGTGGCATCCCTTTAAGGCGGCAGCAACGCCACTACCAGTTTCATCAGAGGCTACCAAAATGTGTGTAATTTCTTTGTCGGAAATAATTTGTGTTATAGCTGCTATTTGCAGCGACGAATCGGTACCTGATGGAGAAAAAATTATTTCACATTCCTCATTTAATTTAAATATTTTTCTAAGGTTATTTTTTAGTAATTCAGAAAACTCGGTAGTAGTATTTTTAAAACTGTTTTTCAAGCTGTTTCTAATTAATATACTTCTCACTTTATCGGTTTTATCAAAAGCAAAATTTGAAACGCTGGACGCCGTAGATGAGGCAAAAGTAAATGCATCAGGTCTTGGGAATGGGCGACATCCGTATTTGTTTAGCAAATGAATTTCGTCGATATTCAATCTAAGATCTCCTCCAGACATTAATAAGTATTCGGTGGGTTTTGCTAGATTTTCAATAATAGGTTTCCAAGATTCTTTGAGTTCAGTATTTAAATTTTTTAAACCATGGAAAGATTGTAGCTCTTCATTTATTAATGAAGATTCTGTATTTAAATAGGTATCATTTTTGATTAAATTAATTAAAACATAATCAAGATCTTCTAATTTTTCTTTATCATCTTTAGGTAGTAAATTATAAAATATTCGAATCACTTCAAGTGCAGCGATATCGCATAAAACAGCCTCTTTTTTTTCGTTATTCAACGCTTTGTACCATAACTGCCATTCAATACCATATCTTAAATAAACTAGAGCTAAAATAGGTTTGTTCAAAAAGGACGAGCCAATTATAATCGATTTATTGGGTATAATTTTGAAAATAGTAGGCTCACTAGTTGAGGTGATTATATTGATGTTATTTATCTTTGGTACAGTATTAAACCTTTTTAAAATACGCACTAAATAGTTTACATTTTCTTTTTCAAATAAACTGGTTCTTTTATATTGATTTTCAATTAGAATGTTGTTTGTCATATATGTTATAATTTAAAACGTTCCTTAGAACGATATTCTGTATTAGGAATATTTAGTTAATTCACTACACGCATTCAATCAGGGACTACATTCTGCTGAAAATTGTCACAAAAAATAATTTTCCCTTTTATTCTTAATATTCAATGATGGTGCTCTATTTTTAAATAATTATGCTCTCACTTGCTGGCTGTTTCGCTTGTTTTTTGGGCGTCGCATTTATCAAAAAGTAGGCAAATATAAGAAACTTGATATCAGGAAAAAATATATTAAAAATACTCATTTGCTAAATCTCTTCGTGTTAATTGTAGACCGTGAATTAAACTTATATTCACTAAATAATGGAACTTGTATTTTTTAATTAAATATTGTATTTTTTTATTTTTGATTTATTACTTGAGCACCTGATAAAAAAGGATATGGGACACTCCAGAGAATATTTAAAGCAATAAATGACCGAGGCTTAATTTTAAAGTCATACATTTTCAGGCAAAAAAACTCCAGCCGAAGCTAGAGTTTTAGTTATTGTAGAAATTAAGTTTATGCTTCTTCCATAGTATGATACACGTTCATGACATCATCGTCTTCTTCCATTTTTTCAATTAATTTTTCTACATCGGCCATTTCAGCTTCCGATAGTTTTTTAGTAATTTGGGGGATTCTTTCAAATCCGGAAGAAAGAATTTCCAGTCCTCTGTTTTCTAATTCTTTTTGAATGGTTCCAAAACTTCCAAAGGGCGCATATATTAAAATACCATCTTCGTCTTCAAAAACTTCTTCAGCACCAAAATCGATTAACTCTAACTCTAGTTCTTCAGGATCAATTCCGTTTGCCGGGATTCTAAAATTACAGGTGTGATCAAACATAAATTCAACTGAACCTTGTGTTCCCAATGTGCCATTGCATTTGTTAAAATAACTCCTAACATTAGCCACCGTTCTGTTATTATTATCAGTAGCAGTTTCAACCAGAATGGCAATACCATGGGGTGCATATCCTTCAAATAAAACTTCTTTATAATTGGCCGTGTCTTTATCGGTTGCTTTTTTAATGGCGCGTTCCACATTTTCTTTTGGCATATTCACTGCCTTAGAGTTCTGGATCACGGCTCGTAATCTGGAATTGGCATCAGGATTTGGTCCGCCTTCTTTTACGGCCATTACAATATCTTTTCCTATTCTGGTAAATGCTTTGGCCATTGCTGACCAACGTTTCATTTTTCTTCCTTTTCTAAACTCAAACGCTCTTCCCATTTCTATTTCTTATTTTGAACTGCAAAAATACAGTTATTCTAAACTTTATCCAATGATTTTATTTCTTGTAAAAAGGTAATTTTACCACTTTGGCAGGGACGTCATTTTTACGGATTCGGATAAAGATATCGCTTTCCAAAGCACTGTTTTCTGAAGTTACATACCCCATTCCTATTCCTTTATTCATTGAAGGTGACATCGTTCCCGAAGTTACAATTCCGATTACATTTCCTGTTGCATCTACAATTTCGTAATCGTGTCTTGGCACCGCACGTTCCTGCATTTCAAAAGCAACCAGTTTTTTAGAAACACCCGCTTCTTTTTGTTTTTTCAGATTTTCTGAATTCGTGAATTCTTTTGTGAACTTTGTAATCCATCCCAAACCAGCTTCAAGTGGCGAAGTCGTGTCATCAATGTCATTTCCGTACAAACAGAAACCCATTTCCAATCGCAACGTGTCACGAGCTGCAAGACCAATTGGCTTGATTCCAAATGCCGCACCTGCTTCAAAAACTTTAGTCCAAATTTGTTCTACTTCTGAATTTTTGCAATAAATTTCAAAACCTCCAGAACCAGTATATCCTGTAGCCGAAATAATTACATCTTTGATACCCGCAAATTCACCCACTTCAAAATGGTAATACGGAATAGCAGATAAATCTTTTGAGGTCAACGACTGCATTGCTTCAACCGCTTTTGGCCCTTGAATTGCCAATAATGAATAATCATTCGAAAGGTTTTTCATCTCCACACCCAAATCATTTTGAGCCGAAATCCAATCCCAATCTTTCTCAATATTCGACGCATTTACTACTAATAAATACTGCTCATCTTTCATTTTATAAACAAGCAAATCATCTACAATTCCACCATCATTATTTGGCAAACAAGAATATTGCGCTTTTCCAATAGTCAAAGTCGAAGCGTCATTTGTAGTTACTTTCTGAATCAAAGCCAATGCATTTGGACCCGTAAGCAGGAATTCACCCATGTGAGAAACGTCAAAAACACCCACGGCATTGCGCACCGTTTCATGTTCCGCATTCACTCCTTCATATAAAATGGGCATATTGTATCCGGCAAACGGTAGCATTTTTGCTCCCAAACTCTCGTGTATGTGCGTAAGCGCAGTATTTTTCATTGTGTTTTTCTATAAAATTTAATTTTGCTAATTTATTGATTTTATTTCGGGTGACAAAGGCGGAGCGAAGCAAAGTTTAAAGTTTCAAACGTTTTCGGAACAATCTGTACTGTAGGATTTGTAATAAGTATTTTTAGGAGCTATTTCCTGCTTTTCACTGTAATCTTATTATTCGCCAAAAAGGCATATAATAAGGATTTCCGTTATAATCAGGGCTAGGGAATTTCGATTAAATTAACGAATTTGTTTCCTATTAAATTCGTAATTTTAAATAAATAAATTTCCATGACGAATCCTATTTATATTGACCAAAAAGAAATTCTAAAACGCTTCAAACAACCAGACAAACATACCCACAAAGGTATTCAGGGACATGCTTTAATCATTGGCGGAAGTTACGGCAAAATAGGAGCAGTGAGCTTATCCTCTAAAGCGGCTTTGAAAACCGGCTGCGGATTAGTCACGGTTTTTATTCCGAAATGTGGGTACGATATTTTACAAATTTCAATCCCAGAAGTCATGGTTTTAACTGACAATCAGGAGAAATCAATTTCCAATATTACTTTCGACATTACACCACAAGCCATCGGAATTGGTCCTGGATTGGGTCAGGCCGTAGAAACCCAAAATGCGCTGCATCAGTTTTTAAAAACAAATAAAACGCCTTTAGTGATCGATGCCGATGCACTGAATATTTTATCCCAAAACAAAGAATGGTTTTCTTTAGTACCGCCCAAAACAATCTTAACGCCACATCCCAAAGAACTGGAACGATTAATTGGAAAATGGCATTTCGAAGAAGAAAAAATGAATAAAGCAATCTCTTTCTCCAAACAACACGAAATTATAATCGTTATGAAAGGTGCACCCACCCGAATCATTGATGGTAAAACTTTCTACGAAAATACCACCGGAAATGCTGCGCTTGCAACCGCTGGAACGGGTGATGTTTTGACGGGAATGATTACAAGTCTCTTGGCACAAGCCTATGAACCCATTAGTGCCGCAATTCTTGGCGTGTATCTTCACGGATTAACCGCGGATATTGCCTTGCCAGAAACGGGCTATCAATCTTTTATCGCTTCAGATGTAATTGCGAATATTGGAAAAGCTTTTTTGAGTATTACAGAATAAAATTTCTTAAAAAGGTTTCAAAAAAAATTATATTTTCAATTCGTTAAACAAATCAATCAGTTTGGTTTCTGATGGTTTTGGAGCATTTGAATTTACAATATTGCCATCTGGGCCAATAAGAATAAATCTGGGAATTTCCTTTATTTCGTAAGCTTTAATAAATTCAGAACTGAAGTCCAGATCTGCTAATAATTGAATTCCTCCTAATTTTTTTTGATTTACAAGATTGCTCCATTTTTGTCGGTCTTTAATATTGTCAACAGAAATGCTAACAAACTGAATATTTTTACCTTGATATTCTTCTTCCACTTTTTTCAAGGATGGTACTTCTTTAAGACAAGGCCCACACCACGTTGCCCAAACATCAATGTAAACATATTTTCCTTTTAGACTTTCTAAAGATGTTTTTCCTCCTTTTTGGTTTTCGTAATGAAATTGTGGTGATGCTTTGTGAGGCTGTGTCGCTATTATGGTATTATAAATAGCACTAAGACTCTCTTTTAATTTTGGATTATTTGTAATGAAAAGATATTCTTGGTATATTTTTTCATAATTGGCATTATCAATATTTACGTCATAAATGGAATTATGAATTATGAAATTCTTAAGGTTTTGACTTTTAAGAACTTTAATATTAATGATTTTAGCTATGATGAAATCAATATTAGTTCCGTTAAATTTTATATTATTAAAGAATTTTAACGTAGCTAATTTTTGGTATTCATGGGAAAATAAAAAATCTGCATCATTATCTAAATCTATTTTTTTATCAAATTTCGGGAATACATCTGAAACTTGAAACCCTTTTAAATGGGCATGAAGTTGATGGTAATTCTTATAAAATAGTATGTGTTTTTGCTCTAAATAATTAATGTTAGCAACTTCTTTTTCTTTGAAATAGGCGTTAGAAAATTTAATAGTATTGTACAAGGCCGAAATAGTAGTTTTGATTTCATTCACTTTATTCAGAAACTCCATTTCATCCAATTTATACAATTCTTCATCTGAAATTTGAGAGGTTATCTTTAATTTTTCAATTATATATTGATTCTCGATACTACCTTTGCCTTTATATTTTAAACTTGTGTTAAAAATGTTATCATCAGCGAGTAGCATTAGATTAGTCTCTTTTGATAAATAAATTGGTATACTGTTTTTACCAGTTTCAAGGGTATATATTCCATCATATGGAATATTTATGTTTTCTGAAAAACTATCATCAGCTTTTAATTTGATTTTTTTCTCAAATAATTCTCCTTTTATACTGATAGTCCCGTTCGCGGTATTGGTTATTTTCCCGGAAATTGGTATTAGCTCTTTTAAAGTTGTAAATGAGGCTAAAACTAAAATTAGCAATAGATAAATAACTTTTTTCATTGAGATTTATTTTTAATAATAATTCAAATATAAACTATTTCTTAAAAATTAGTATTTAATTCTTTGATAATTAAATAAAAAGGGATTGTTTGCTTTTTTAAATTTAGACACGAATAGTGTATTAACATAAACGGCTATCAATCTTTTATCGCTTCAGATGTGATTGCGAATATTGGGAAAGCTTTTTTGAGTATAGAAAACTTGGAGTAGTATTTTGTCTTTTACCATTTCATTTTATTTCTTTTCCTTTTGTCATTCCGACGAGGGAGGAATATCATTGTAGTTTCCGGTAATTTTTTTATGAATAGCTAATTTATTCAACTTATTATTGATACAATTTAGCAATAAAAAATATTCTTGATAAGGTTAATTTTTCGTCAGACGGACAGATTGTTAGCAATCATTTTACAAAATAGACACGAAATTCTTCTCACTTATTTGTAAGTTTGTATCCAAGCAAAATTGCTTTATCCAATTTGATTATGGAAAAAACACCCCATCTTAGAACCGTAAATGTTACACGATACATCGCTCCTTTGCGGGAAGGCGGCTCTTTGCCTGCGCTCGCTGAAGCCGATGACGATTTTAAATATGTACTGAAATTCAAAGGTGCCGGACATGGCGTAAAAGCCTTAATTGCCGAATTAATCGGTGGAGAAATTGCTCGTGTATTAAACTTGAAAATGCCGGAACTCGTTTTTGCAAATCTCGACGAAGCTTTTGGCCGCAGTGAAGCCGACGAAGAAATTCAGGACTTGCTTCAAGGGAGTCAGGGTCTGAATTTAGCTTTGCATTATTTATCGGGAGCCATAAATTTTGATCCTGTTGTCACGTTGGTTAACCCAAAACTAGCTTCCCAAATTGTTTGGTTAGATGCTTTTATCACCAATGTGGACAGAACCTTTAGAAACACCAATATGTTGATCTGGCATAAAGAATTATGGCTTATTGATCACGGCGCAAGTCTTTATTTTCATCATTCGTGGACCAATTGGGAAAAGCAAGCACAAAGTCCTTTTGCACTGATTAAAGACCATGTTTTGTTGCCTCAGGCTTCTTTATTAATAGAAACGGATGTAGCATTCAAAAAAATAATGACTGACGATGTATTGCAAAATATCGTGAATCTGATTCCGGAAATATGGCTCCATTGGGAAGATACCTATGAAACTCCGGATGCAATTCGGGAAGTCTATTTTCAGTTTTTAATAACACGTTTGAACCATTCCGAAATTTTTATAAACGAAGCACAAAATGCAAGAAAAGCACTTATATGAGTATGCCGTAATCCGGGTTGTGCCTAGGGTAGAACGCGAAGAATTCCTCAATGTGGGTATTATTCTGTTTTGTAAAAAAGCAAAATTCATCAAGGTTTTGTATGCAGTAAATGAATCCAAACTCCAAGTTTTTTCGGATGATTTGGATATAGAACAATTGCATTTAAATATACAGGCATTTGCCAAAGTAGCGCATGGCGAAAAATCAGGAGGACCAATAGGACAATTTGATATTCCATCGCGTTTCCGTTGGTTGACAGCACTTCGCAGTTCCGCCATTCAAACCTCAAGACCACATCCAGGATTGTGTGATGATTTAGAACAAACAACACAACGCTTGTTTGAAGAAATGGTGTTGTAATAAAATCTAAGAAAGACTGTTTAAGTGGCGCGCGAGGTGCATTCCCATACTAAAACAAGCTTGCAAGAGATAGCCTCCGGTAGGTGCATCCCAGTCGAGCATTTCACCAATGCAATAATTACTTTTTTTATCTTTTAGTTGAAAATTTTCGTCCACAGCATTCAGTTGGATACCGCCTGTTGTTGATATCGCATCGTTCAATAACGCAGCACCGGTAATTTCGAGGCTTAATTTTTTAATATTTTGAGCCAATAATTCTGGATTCAAGTAGATTTCTTTCGAAAGGTATTTTTTCAAAAGTCCAATTTGAGCGGGACTCAATTTTACTTCTTTCTGTAATGTTTCGCTCGTCTTTTTAAAAGTTGATTTTCTAATTTTGTCAAGCAAATCTTCATGACATAAGGTTGGTTTGAGATCTAGGAAAATTGTAGCTTTTTGTTGGCTTTCCAATTCTTCCCGAATGTATGGACTAAGTGCATAAATAGCATTTCCTTCTAAACCGAAACGTGTGATAACCGCTTCGCCTTTTTGTCTTTTATTCAAACAGCTAATCGCAATATTTTTAAGCGGACTGCCTTCATGTTCCAAGATAAAATCTTCCGGCCAGTTCACCCGATACGCACAATTCGAAGATTGAAAAGCAACGATAGGAATATTTTCTCTTTCAAATAAATCTAGCCAGGTACCATCAGAACCGGTGATCTTCCAGCTACCACCGCCCAAGGCAAAAATGGTATAGTCGGATTTTATTGCTGTATCTATATTGAAAACGATGTCTTCTTTGTTTCTCCAGCCCGTCCAGGTGTGTTGGTATTGAATAGCGACACCTTGCTTAGTCAAAACATCCAGAATTGCGTTGAGTACTGTTATGGGTTTGATGCCACTTTCAGGATATACTCGTTTGCTACTGCCAATATAGGTTGGGATACCGATGGTATCTATCCACTGTCTAAAGTATTCATTATCAAAATCAAGCAATGCTTTTTCCAAAAAATGAGGTGGTGTATAGCGTGCAATCAATTCAGCAATGGGTTCTGAATGGGTGAGGTTAAATCCCCCTTTTCCGGCCACCAAAAATTTCCTTCCCAGTGTTTTGTTTTTTTCGTAGACTGTAACCTTGAATTTCTCACAATCCAATAATGCAGCCAGTATAAGTGCTGCGGGTCCTCCTCCAATAATTGAAACTGATTTTTTCACGTCACAAAAATAGGTTTTGTTTTACCCATAAATGCCGTTACGTATTTTATATTAGCCAATGTATATGTAAAAAATAAAAAAGGCTGTTCAAAATAATTTTGAACAGCCTTTTTAGAAATTTTTTATCCACTAATATTTTGCCGACTCTCCGGCTTTCGGCAAGGATTGTTTTATAAATTGTCTGATATCCTCGTTGGCAGTTTCTAAATCTACTTTTCTCAAATACATCATGTGTCCACTTCTGTAACCTTTCCAGGACATTCGATCTTTTAGTCTTCCGCTTGGATCCATTTGCCACATGTTGTATTTTGAATTGAAATAATCACAAGCCCCGTCATAATAGCCGGACTGAACCATTACATGCAAATACGGATTTTGAGCCATGGCTTGACGCAGGTTTTCTCCGGTTTTATCATTGGAATCATCCCAAGGCCGCACAGAACCAAACATATTGTATTTGAAATCGGTTTTGTAATTCAAATTATTGCGCAAGTACATATTGATGGCAGGAGTAAAGGAGTGGAGCCAAGAAGTAAGTTCGGCATTAAAATCAGGACTGTCACCAGCGGTTTTACGGTCAATTCCTTTGTAACGAGAATCTAATCTTCCTACGGTAAATCCTTGATCGCGCAACAATTCTTTCCAGAAATAATCATAGGGAACATCTAAATTATTTTGTGTAACCACTTTTTCCGAAAGCCCGGAATAGCGCGCAATTTTGGACGCCATTTCTTTTCTTTTTTGATCGTCCAATGCGCCTCCTTTGCTCATTGCGGGAAGCAGTTCATTTATGGTAAATTCTTCTACTTCAGGCAGCATATCCGTTAAATCTTTGTTCTGTAAATCAGCAGGTAATTTTTTGTGGAACCAAGCCGTAGCAGCAAAATAAGGCAGTTTCAGTGCAGCTTCAGAAGCGACTCCACGAGTGATTCCCAATTCAGTTGGCGATACTAAAATAACGCCGTTCAAATACATCCATTCACTGTTTTGTAATTCTAGTGCCAATCCGGAAACACGCGTAGTACCATAACTTTCACCAATGAGATATTTGGGTGAAGCCCAACGATTGGTTCGGGAGACAAATCCATTAATCCAATCAGCAAGGTATTTAATGTCGGCATTTACACCAAAGAATTTAGTGGTTGGTATTTCTTTACTTGTTGCTCTTGAATAGGCGGTATTAACAGGATTTACAAAAACAATATCGGCAACATCCAATATCGAATATGGATTTTCCTTGATTCCATAAGGCTGTAACGGATAGCCTTCATCATCAATATTAATTAAAGTGGGACCCGTATAGGCAATCTGCATCCAAACCGAAGCGGAACCTGGACCGCCATTAAAGGAGATGACTAAAGGGCGGGCAGCACGATCTTTTACATCAGAACGCTCATAATACGTGTAAAATAATCCGGCAATTGCTTTTCCATCCTCATCCCAAACCGGCATCGTCCCAGTTGTGGCTTTGTAAGGCACTTTTTGACCTTTGATAGTTGTGCTGTGTTCTGTTATGACCTGCGAATCCGGATTGAAAATAAGATTTGCAGCTGAATATTCTTCTTTTGGAGCAGGAGTAGCTGCTGGTGTTTTTGATGGTTGGGCATGCATTGTCGTAAAAAATCCAACTAAGAGCAACGATAGTACTGTTTTTTTCATAAAGAGATCGGTTTGAGGTGTTTTTAACAACAATTTTTTGATAAAATTTAATTTCACTAATGTATTGTTTTTTATTGGAGCATCTATAAAAGAATGCAGAATTATGATTTTAATGCGTTTGACCTGTCATTCAAGCACCTGGAATAGGAATCAAATAACTGTTGTGTTTGCCCTGATTTTCTGATTACCTTTGCATCATGGATAAAATTTTTCGTCCCAACCCTAATTCTTTCAAAAATACTTTCTGCGTATTTGATGAAATTTCTATTGATGCTATAAATGGATTGAAAATTCAGTATGACAGCAAATCGGGCAGTAAATATTATTATACTAAAACGGGAATGTATCGGTTGTCCAATCATTGGGGACGATTAGCTAATAGCAAATGGCGATTAGAACCTTTAGAACCAGAAACAATTTCTAAAATTAAATTGGGTTATGCTTCTTGGGATCGTTTTTATCCAGATAATGCTATAGAAGAACTCTATTATTTAGAAGCAAATTATCTAAAGAAAACAGTCAATTACCAACACAGAAATAATCCAAAGTATGATAAAAAAGCGATCTTGAGAACCAGTTTTGAAACCACTAAACGCATCAAGCAGATCCGGAATTTATTCAATCTGACTTCGTGGGCTAACTATTTTGATTGCGACGATATTGATCTTTTGAGAGAGAAAATTATCAATCAATTAATTCTTACCACTAAAACTTTAGAGGAAATAAAAAAAGAATTTATTTGATGCCAGCCACGGAATCATCTGAAAAATATTGATTTTTCGCCTTTTAAGTAATAACCATGGTATAATGTCGTGTTTTAAAATCAGGATAAAATTATGTAACAATCTGATTTAAAGTCGTTTTACTTAAAGTTAATTCTTTTGACTTTACGACTTTTAAACTTTCGACTTACTTAATAGACTACTTCGTGTTTTTAATCACATAAAGAAATCAATAATAAATCATTAGTAGTGATAGGTTTAGACAGGTATCCCAGAATATTTTCATATGATTTAGATTTGTTTTTATCTTCAACTGCAATGGAGGAACTCACGATATACACAATGATTTGTTTATCAAATAAAGGTTTTATAAGTCCCATTTCTTCCATAAATTCCCAGCCGTCCATTATTGGCATATTAATATCCAATAAAATGATATCCGGAAGTGCAGCATTATTTTCTACAGCAATATGAAGATGGTCAATTGCTTCTTTTCCATTTTTGAATGATGAAACCCTCGAAAATATTTCGGATCTTTGAATTATTTTATTTACGATAATTTGGTAAATGGCATCATCATCGACTATCCAGATTGCTTTTTTTGTCATTGAATATAGATTTTAAATGTTGTTCCAATATCGGGTTCACTTTCCACGGTGATATTTCCTCCCATAGCATCAATTTTATTTTTAGTAATAAACAATCCAATTCCTTTTGAATCAGAATTAGGGGTAAAGGTCTTGTACATTCCAAAAATTTTATCGGCATTTTTAACCAAATCAATCCCAATGCCGTTATCCGAAATTTGAAGGACTTTCATCTCGTTTTCTATAACCAAAGTAATTTTTATGATGGGTTTTCGCGAGGGATGTCTGTAACGAATAGAATTTGAAATAATATTATAAAGTATGCTTTCCAGATAAGCCGGATTATAATTTATCATTATTTGATCTGAAATGGCTGAAATAATAGTGACTTCATGGGCCATAATTTGTTCCGAAAGTACATTTTGTGTTATCTGAATGTACTGTTTTAGGTTCAAAGGTTCGGATACTAAACCAATATTTGTGCTTATGTTTACGACTTCATTCAGGTGTAACATGGTTTCGTTCAGCGAACTAGAGACTGTTTTTAAAAGTTCCATCATTTCCGCTCTTTCTTCTTCGGATTCTGAGGAGGTGATTAATCCTATAATTGAAGTAATATTGCTAGTATGTGATCTTAAGTTATGAGAAACGATATAGGAAAAATTCAGCAATCTTTTATTTTGTTCCGTAACAAGAGTAAAGGATGATTTTAACTCTTTTTCAGCTTCTTTTGTTTTAGTAATATCAATCATAATGCCTTGTAATCTTGCTACTTTACCATTTTCAATGACAACATTTGCGATGTCACGCAGCCAAACTACATCCCCATTTTTGGCAACCATCCGATACTCAAAATCAAGGTCTGCCTTGTCATTTATTTGTATAGTACAATAATTCTGAACCCATTCACTATCTTCTAAATAGAGATGGTCACTCCAAAAAGTAGGGCTTTTAAGCCATTCTTCAGGGGTATAACCTAATATGTTTTCAACTTTCTGACTAATGAATTTAAAAGTAAGATCAGTAACACCGCATTCCCAAACAATTCCGTCAATGGTATTGATCAGCGATTTAATTCTTTGTTGGGAATCTATAATTATTTTTTCAGAGTATTTACGATCAGTAATGTCTTGTGTGGAAACAATGATTCGTTCAAATGTTTTTTCATAACCACGAATAACATTCCATCTTAAGTTAATGTCCCGTAATTTGCCTTCTGAATCTTTTATTACGGTTTCAATAATAAATTGTTTGTTATATTGAGTAATTGAGACCAAATTTTTTATGAAATCTTCTCTGGACTTCATATTAAACAATTCTCCTTTAATACTTATTAATTCCTCTAATGAGGAAACCTTATAAAGCAACAAGTTAGCTTTGTTAACATTGATAACTTTAATTAAAGAATGACATTTGTCAACAACTGCGGGATTATTGTTGAAATATTCTGTTACCTTTTCTTTGTTTTCTCCAAACAAATTTAATTCCTCCAGATATTTTTTAACATCTAAAAAATCCTCTTCTCTAAGAGGTAATGGAGAGTCCAGAAAAAGGCTTTTGAACCGGTCTTCACTTTTTTTGATTAATTGCTCCGCTTCTTTTTTTATTGAAATATCCTCTATAATAGCGATATTAGTGGATGCTATTTTATTTTTTTTATAGAGTGCTGATACCGTAAGATTGACCCAAAGAATAGTACCAGATTTTGTAAAATACCGTTTTTCCACTGAATACTCAGTAATTTCACCATTCCGGAGTTTTTCAAGTTTTATTAAATCTTGTTCTAAATCATCGGGGTGCGTTACTGATTGGAAATTTAAGTGTTTCATTTCCTTTTCAGAATATCCTAATAATTGGCAATATTGGTTATTGATTTCCATAAAATTACCGGTTAAGGAATTTATGTGCGCTATTCCTACAGGTGCCTGATCAAATATGGCTTCAAATTTTATTTCAGAATTCAATAATTTTATGGCCTGAGTATTTACAAGAGACAGCAATTCTTTTGGTATTTTCAGCACTATAAATAGTAAAACACCAAAAAGCGCAGCAAAAAATACACCAATAAT
Organism: Flavobacterium sp. GSP27; assembly: GCF_003970395.1. NCBI lineage: Bacteria > Pseudomonadati > Bacteroidota > Flavobacteriia > Flavobacteriales > Flavobacteriaceae > Flavobacterium > Flavobacterium sp. GSP27. Next base: position 94,221 of record NZ_RYDP01000013.1, read on the forward strand.
TCCAGGAATTAAAATTTGAGGATAGAGGTAATTCTCGTGTTTTGATATCAGATATAATTTCCAGTTGCCATCCGGAATAGAAGTTGAAATAGTATAATTTTTTGAAAATTCAGTTCTAATGGGCAAATAGAAAATTTCTTTTTGTTTTTCAATATCAAATTTTGAAAACTGGAAGTAATATTTAGAATCATCAATATCTGTTATCCCTGAAGTTTCTAAAAAAGTTTCTAATGTAATGATAATGGCTGAAAATCCCCAAAATTTATTGTTTTCAAATACTGGAAACCGTCCTATAATTCCCATTCCGCCTTGTTTTAATTTCAAAGGCCCGTCAAAATACATTTTTTGGGTTTTTATAGATTTTAAAGATTCCTTTTTTTGATGGGGTGCTGTTAAAACATTTAATTCTAAGGATGCTTCATTTCCTTTTAAAGGATAGATGTACTTAATTATTCCATTAGGAATCAGCAAAATTGCACTGATGTCGGTATTTGTTTCAATCAGTTTTTTACTTACGGAGTCAAAATTTTCAGGAACACCTTTGTCATTGATGGTCAGTGCTAATGTTAACGTTGAAGTGTAACAGTTTTTAAGCGATTGATGAATGTTTTGACGAACAAAATGAAGAATAGTATTCATTTCGCGTTGTTCATCTTCTTTTATTAGTTGGTATTGCTGCCAAACGATGAAACCAGTGAGACAACTTAAAATGAGAAATGTCATGAAGCCCATTGTCCTGGGCTTGTCTATAAACCATCGGATGAATTTATTATGTTTTTTTTTAGACATTATGTAGTATTTTTAGTAGGTTTTTGGGGCAATATCATTAAAAAAATAAATATATAAAAAATAAAGATTAAAGTATATTTTTTTTTTGGATTTAGTTGCAGTATTAATTTTGTGTTTTATATGTTTTTTAGTGTATTTACAGTATTTGCCTCATAATCTTTGATATCAAAAAAAATGATTTTCGCAAAAAAAAAGTACACTACGGAGAAGATATTTCAAAGCCCATTTGAAAATTTAAAGCGTAAAGTAGCCTGTTGACAATTAAAAGAAGCACTATCAAACTAAAAACAATTTTAATTTCAATAATTAAACCGAACTTTGCAGTAGTTTTTGAATCGAAAAATTGATTCAACATTTGATAATTTAGAGCGCAAGAGCATGAGTAGAAATAACGAAAAAAATATTAAAAAACACAACGATAAGTTGCACAAAGCGCAGGATAAATTAAAACAAGCTGAAATGCTGCGCAAGGAAAAACTAAAGCAAATCACTAAAAAATTTAATGAAGATAAGGCTTCAGAAAAATAATGTAACTACATCATGGAAAAAAATAAATTTAGCGAAGTAAAAAGTGGCGTTCAGCAAATAATAGATTTTATTGCTAAAAAAAATGCCCGGGAAGCCAATACTAAATTAACAGAAGTTAGCGAGCAATTAGATGAACTCCTGGATTTTGCCGAAGAGGATGAAGACCTAATGGAGATAAGCCGCTATCAAGTCTTGTTGAACCAGTTGCATCAAAAAATAGTAGGGTTAAATGGACAGGCAACCGAATCCATTTAGACGAATTTTATCAAAGAATGATCAAAAATAAATGTTATTGCGGTTTTGATAAAAATTTCCAGGATTGTTGTGAACCCATTATTAATGGAGTAAAAAAAGCGACTACTGCGGAGTCTTTAATGCGTTCCAGATATTCAGCTTATGCAACGCATCAAGTAGATTATTTGTTAGCCACGACCCATATTACGGTGAGAAAGCAGCATTCTAAATCTGAAATTCTAAATTGGGCCACCTCAAATAAATGGCAGCAATTGGAAATTATAGAATCCACAGAGAACACGGTAGAATTCAAAGCTCATTTTTTAGACACCAAACTTCATAAACAAATTCATCATGAATTTTCTACTTTCAAACTTGAAAATGGATGTTGGTTTTATGTGGACGGACAATTTTTTTAGGTAGCTTTTTTTGGACTTTATCGTTTTTAACTAAAAATTTTTAGTACATGACAAAAAAGATATTTCATTGAAAACCAATTAAATAAGCAACAATAAAATAGGATAAAAGACTGAT
>NZ_RYDP01000014.1:0-93166 GCF_003970395.1 Flavobacterium sp. GSP27
ATCAGTCTTTTATCCTATTTTATTGTTGCTTATTTAATTGGTTTTCAATGAAATATCTTTTTTGTCATGTACTAAAATGTTTATGTTTAAATTTATTAAAGTAAAGATATTTTTAAGGTGTTAAGCCAAAACTCGTTGTCCGTTACTATTGTGTTAACGGATCCGGTGATCAGGTTATTAAAAGGTATAATAATTGGTCAGTCTGTTTTAAGAAGGTTAAATTATAAACGGTTAAAAAAAAATATTCATAATAAAAACCAATCGCAATTCGTTATAAAGATCAGAATGCAATACATTTGAATTATTAAAATAAAACCACAATGCGTAAAATTTCTTGGCTTTTCTGTAGTTTCTTCATTAGTAGCACTATCAGTATTTCGGCACAAAAATCAACTATTTATACCCACGATTTAAAGGATTTCAACAAAGCGGTTTCGTTGTTTAACGAAGAACAATATGCATCGGCACAAATTATTTTTAATAAAGTAAAAGAATCCGCCGGCACCGATGAATTAAAATCAGATTGTGCCTATTATGTGGCAAATTGCGCCATTCGTACTAATCAAGCCAATGCAGATCAGATGATGGAACGCTTTGTTTCGGATTATCCTACGAGTGTCAAACAAAATCAAGCGTATATCGAGGTGGCACAGTATCATTTTAGTTTGGGAAATTATCCCCAAGCCCTGCAATGGTTTGACAAAGTGGATGAAAGGAATCTGAGCAGAAAGGAGCAAGACCAGTTTAATTTTCAAAAAGGGTATAGTTTTTTTAATGCCAAAAAGAAAAAAGAGGCAACTGTTTATTTTAATAAAGTGGTGAATGCTCCTGAATATGGTTCGCAAGCTAAATATTACTTGGGATTTATGGCCTATGAAGGAGATGATTATAAGCAAGCGACAAAATATTTTGACGCCGTTTCCGGAGAAGAAAAATACAAGGAAAAACTGTCTTATTATCAGGCGGATATGAATTTTAAATTAGGAAATTTCCAAAACGCAATTGATTTAGGGGAAAAAGCAATGGCCAAATCAAATCCTTTAGAAAAATCGGAACTTAATAAAATCATTGGCGAAAGCTATTTTAATTTAAAAAAATACGATACCGCAATTCTCTATTTAGTTGCTTATCAAGGTAAAAAAGGAAGATGGAATAATACGGATTTTTACCAATTAGGATATGCGTATTACAAACAAAAAGACTACGAAAATGCCATTTCTCAGTTCAATAAAATCATAGGTGGGAAAGATTTTGTTGCACAAAACGCCTATTATCATTTGGGGGAAAGTTACCTCAATACAAACAAGAAACAGCAAGCTTTAAATGCTTTCAAAAATGCGTCGGAAATGTCATTTGACGAAGCAATACAGGAAGATGCGGGTTTGAATTACGCTAAATTAAGCTATGAACTTGGAAATTCCTATCAAAGTGTGCCTGCAATTTTGCATGCTTTTTTGAAGAAATACCCCAATAATGCCAACCGTTCAGAAATAGAAAGACTCTTGATTGATTCTTATATTTCTTCTAAAAACTATAAAGAGGCCTTAGTAATATTGGAAAAAAACAGATCCCCTGAAAACAAATTAGCGTACCAGAAAGTTACTTTTTTCAATGGGTTAGAATTGTATACAGACGGTGATTATCCGGAAGCCTTGACTATGTTTACGCAGTCTATGAACGAACAGAAAGATCCGTATTTTACTGCCAGAGCGGCTTTCTGGAAAGCAGAAACAGAATATGTTTTGAATGATTTTAAAAATGCGTTGTTGAGTTTCAAACAATTTGCAGGCTTTGCACAAGCCTCAAAAACTCCTGAATATAAAAATCACAATTACACGATTGCGTATGCTTATTTCAAATTGAAAGAGTACGATCAGGCAGGAAATTATTTCGAAAATCAGATTGAAAAAGCACCAGAGGATAAAGTGCGTTTGAATGATTCGTATTTGCGTTTGGCAGATTGTCGTTTTGTAACCTCAAAATACGGTCCCGCAATGGATGCGTACTCTAAAGTGATAGCCTCTAAAAGTGTCGATGCGGATTATGCGTATTTTCAAAAAGCAATTTCCTATGGATTTATGGATAAAAACGATAAAAAAATAGAAGAATTGAATGCTTTTTTACAATTGTATCCAAAATCGGGTTACCGAGATGATGCTTTATTTGAACTAGGGAATACTTATGTTGCCGAAAATAAAAATGATTTGGCTTTAAAAGCGTATGAGCAACTGAATACAGAATTCAAAAAGAGTTCTTTTGCCTCAAAATCTATTTTGCGCCAGGGATTAATTTATTTTAATTCAGACAGGAATGATCAGGCAGTAGTGAAGTTTAAGAAAGTAGCGGCTGAATTTCCTCGGTCTCCGGAGGCATTAGAAGCAGTAGCTGCAGCCCGATTAATTTACGTAGATATGGGCAGAGTAGATGAATATGCAACTTGGGTACGTACCCTAGATTTTGTGGCTGTCACGGATGCAGAGCTGGATAATGATACATTTGAAGCTGCCGAAAAACAATTTCAACAAAACAATACCAAACAGGCAATTACAGGTTTTAGTGGGTATTTAAGTCAGTTTTCCCCAGGAATACATGCCTTGAAGGCTAATTATTACCTGGCGCAATTGTATTTTTCTGAAGGATCTGAAAGCAAATCAATTCCTAATTATGAATTTGTAATAGCCCAATCCAGAAGTGAATTTACGGAGCCATCTTTAGTGCGTTTGGCACAGTTTTTTCTGAAAAATAAGGAATATGACAAAGCAATTCCGGTATTGTCCCGTCTAGAAAACGAAGCAGATGTTTCTCAGAATAAAACATTTGCACAATCCAATCTGATGAAATGTTTTTATGAAAATAAGGACTATCCAAATTCAGTAGTGTACGCGGAGAAAGTCTTAATGAATCCAAAGACTGATGATAATGTCAAAAGTGATGCGCAAATTATCATTGCACGGGCAGCAATGCAAACTGGTGATGAAGCCATAGCACGAGCGGCTTATGCCAAAGTAATGACAATTGCTAAGGGGGAATTAGCGGCCGAAGCCCTGTACTATGATGCTTATTTTAAAAATAAAGAAGAAAATTTTGAAGCTTCTAATGTTGCCGTTCAAAAATTAGCCGAAAATTATGCGAGCTATAAGTATTTTGGAGCCAAAGGATTAGTCTTAATGGCGAAAAATTTTTACGGACTCAAAGACAGCTATCAGGCGACTTACATTTTAGAAAACGTCATTCAGAATTTTACTGATTTTCAGGATGTAGTTTCAGAGGCACAAACTGAATTAGACAGAATTAAAGCGGAAGAGTCCAAAACAAATGCATCGATAACTAAATAAAGCTGCGAGTGGAAGTTAGAAAAACAACCAAAATCAACGCGAAAAAATAACTGAAAACAAAAAAAACATACGGAATGAATCTACCTTTTTACATCGTTGATGTTTTTGCAGAGAATAAATATACAGGCAATCAACTCGCGGTTTTTTTAGGTGCTGATTCCTTGAGCGACCAGCAGCTGCAGACAATTGCCCGCGAAATCAACTTTGCCGAAAGCACCTTTATTACTAAGCTTCAACCGGAGAATAAAACTGCTGCAATTAGGATTTTCACACCAGACCACGAAATGCAGTTTGCAGGCCATCCAATCATAGGAACATCATGGGTTTTGATGCATAAAATATTTGAGAATAAACCTGAAAAGATTTCGCTGTCGGTTCCAATTGGTGAAATTCCGGTACATCAATCGGGAGATTTGGTTTGGCTACAGGCGGCTCAACCGGAGTTTTTGAATACTTTTTTAACGGAAGATTTTTTATCCTTCAGCAATTTAAGCAGAGCTGATTTTGAGGATAAATTTCCCATTCAGGAAGTGACTACAGGAAGCGCTTTTGTGATTGTTCCTATTAAAAGTAAAAAGGCACTAGAGCATTTGATTCTTGATAAGGATAAAATGAAAGAATGGCTGCATGCACACTGCAAAACCAGTCATAGAGCGTTGTATTTTTATTGTTTGGTAGAAAAAAAGCTGAGTAGCAGGATGTTTTGTATTGAAGCGAATCAGCTTATAGAAGACGCGGCTACGGGAAGTGCGAGCACGTGTTTACAGGCTTTTCTTTTAAAATATCACTCGCCGGAAATTCAAATGATTAATCATCAGGGCGATTTTATAAACAGAGCCTCTCAGATTTATTTCGATGGAAAATTAGCTGAAAATCAGTTTGATATTAAAATTGGAGGAAAAACACAATACCTCGCAAAAGGAGAATGGGAAGTGTAACGTACCGGTTAAAAATGCAGTAGTAAAAAAAGTAGCAGTAAGTAGGAAGTTAGCAGTAAAAAAATAAAACATGACATTTAAAAACAAAGTAATATCGTTTATAAATAATAGCGTAACGTTTTCGGATCCGTTCCCTTTGGGGAGCGTTGGGTTGGGGATTTTATTTCTTTTCGTTTCTCAAGTTTCATTTGCACAAAAGAAAGAGCAAATAGGTACCGAGACCGTAAATGTAGTCAAGCCCTACACACCAACCATATTAGATGCTTTCAAAGTGAAGGAAACACCGTTGCTGGACGAAGAAGATAACACAAAAAAGGAAACCGTAAAGTATACTATTTTCTCTTTCCCGGTAGCATCAACTTTCACGCCGTCTAAAGGAAAAGCAGCAGGCGTAGAGAAAGAAAAAGAAGCCGTTTTGTTTCAAAACTACGCCACATTTGGTGTAGGGAATTACGGAACCTTTGTAGGGGAATTATATGTGAATCATGACCTTAATGCTACGGATTATATTGGTGGCATGTTTCGGCATCACTCCTCCCAAGGGGGTATTGAAAATGTGATTCTGGACGATCGTTTTTATGATACTTCGATTGATTTGATGTATGGATCAAATCGAAAAGAAGTTTCATGGAATCTGGATTTAGGATATCAAAACCAAACGTACAATTGGTATGGATTACCGGCTGATTTTGGCACTACGCTGGCGCCTCAGGACAGAGCAATCTTGATCAGTGGAATCAGGCCGCAGCAATCCTACAGTACGCTGACGTTAGGAGGGAATGTAGCCTTTAACGAAAGTTTTTTTAATAAAATGAGTCTGAAATTTAATCATTTTTCTGATATTTTTGATTCTTCAGAAAATAGGTTTTACGCCAAGCCAACTGTAGAATTTGATGTGATGGATAGTGCTGTAAAAACGGACTTAATCGTAGATTATGTTGGTGGAAGTTTCAATAATAATTATTTAAATACCAATACAGAACCAATCAAATACGGTTTTACAAATCTGGGAATTGCACCTAGTTTTGTGATGCAGGAGGAGGATTGGACACTGAATATTGGTGCCGCTATTTTTTATAGTCTGGACAATCAAAACAGCAATAATAAATTTTTTGTGTATCCAAAATTTAACGCTTCCTATAATGTTGTTGGTGATTTGATGATTTTTTATGCGGGAGCCGAAGGAAATTTAAAACAAAACTCGTACCAGGACTTTGTAGATGAAAATCCTTTTTTGTCACCAACACTAGCTATTGCACCTACGGATCAGCAGTATGATGTTTTTGCAGGATTAAAAGGGAAATTGACTAATAATATGAGTTATAATATAAGAGGTTCCTATATTAATGAGCGCAATAAGGCGTTGTTTAAAAGCAATGATTACAATGAAAATGCAACCAATCAGGACTATGCTTTTGGGAATTCTTTTCAAGTGGTGTATGACGATATGAGAACGTTGAATTTTTATGGAGAAGTAAAAGCTGATTTTTCTAAGAACGTGACTTTTGGAATCAACGGAAGCTTTAGCAGTTTTACAAATGATTTTCAACAAGAAGCGTGGAATTTGCCAGCTATAAAATTAAATTCAAGCTTGGATGTTAACATAACAGAGAACTGGTTTGCTGGTACAAATGTGTTCTATGTGGGCGAGCGAAAAGATTTTCAGGTTAATACCAATGTGGTGACTAACGCTGCTCCTGTAACTTTGAAGTCTTATTTTGATGTCAATGCAAATGTTGGTTACAAATATAGCGACCGATTGACTGCTTTTGCCAGAGCCAATAATATCACTAATAATGCCTACCAAAAATGGCAAAATTATCCAGTGCAGGGATTTCAGGTGATTTTAGGCGTGAACTATAAATTTGATTTTTAATCCCTATCCCAGCCCTCGCCGAAGGAGAAGGAGCCGAAAAGTAAAACAATCTTCGCTTTTTTTATTTAAAAACTTTGAATGCCCGACAGGGTTCAAAACCCTGTCAGGCATGTAAATCTACTTATGACTTTCAAACAAAAAATACATACCCATTACCTGCAATTAGTTCAGGATCGAATCGATGTTTTCAAAGACATGATTGTGGCACTTACCGAAGATTCTAAAAACGATGCTAAAGGTTCAGCCGGAGATAAACATGAAACCGCTTTGTCTATGATGCACATTGAGCAGGAAAAACTCAATCGTAAATTGAGAGAAGTACTGGACCAAAAAACAGTTTTGGATAAAATTGATGCTGGCACAGTTGCCGAAACCATTATTGTGGGGAGCTTGGTAAAAGCGAACGGAATCTATTTGTACCTGAGTGTGGCACTTCCTAAAATCAATGTCGAAGGAATCAATATTATCGCATTATCTCCGCAATCACCTTTGGGAAATAAACTGATGGGAAATCAAGAAGGGTTTGCTTTTGAGATAAATGGTACGAAGTATTTGGTTGAGGATATTAAATAAAAATCCGTTGTAATCAGTGTTACATGCATTCGTGTCATCAGCGTTCTGTCCTTTTGAGGATGTGTTTTTAGCCTTTAACCATTGCCATAAAAACAGCTAATGCAATCACGATTATTATAAAAGTGAGTATTTTACCGAAAATATTTTTGGTATTTTTAAGCAAGTAAAAAATTATTCCAAATACAATTATTGAGATTATTATACCCATAATGTTTATTTATTAATTTTAATGTGTTATCCAGTAGAAATAAAGACCTAATAATCCTCCGACTGATATAGTGAACAATAACACATAGAATTTCTCTCTTGTTGGAGCCCACAACAATGAAATTATATCAAATAAAATTTTACCAATTATTCTACCCATTTTTAATTTTTTTTGTATTTGTAAGTTTATATTGCATAAGTAATGAAAATTCAAATTGATATAACTGTAAATATTTTTTATCTAGTTGAAAATCAGATTTAAAGCTTGTGTGATTTAGCTAAAACAAAAAGTTTTTATTTATTAATTTTGCGTGACAACTTTAAAATAATTGCATCTTTTTCTATTAATTTATCTTGTAAATCTTGAATTTTAAGATGACTTTTTTTAAGATAATCTAAAGCTTTCTCAACGTTTTCAGCTGCTTTTGAAGATAATATAGTCATTTTTTCAGATTGGGAAATTAATTGCTGATTTTTTAATGTATTGATTTCTTGTAAAAGCTCCTGATTGTACGAGGCACAAGCAATAAATTCATTTTGTACTTTAGTACAATCAGATTCTATGTTATTTGCCGAATTTTCTAAAGTAGTTACTTTGTCATTAGAAGTATCAACTAAATCTTTATTCATTTGAAAAATACTACCATCATCCTCAATTATTCGGACTTGCATTCTATCGGTTAAAAGCATTTCAATAAAGCATTTTTTATTTATTTCATTTAGATACTCACTCTGAACATAAGTAACTCCCTCAGGCGTTTTAAGTCTTTTGCTCGGTGTATCAGTTCTCCTATATAAAGAAGGAATCCCATCCATTTCGAATGTAACATTACCGCCCTCAAGTGTCACAGAAGAGCTTCGATTAACCCAAATAGGAGCATCTTTAGTTTTACCTTCCCATTCCATATGAATTGATTTAAAATGAAGGACAACTTTTTTTTCTTGCGAATAGGAAATATTCATAAAAAGACACATAGATCCTATTACGAAAATATTTTTTAAAAAATTCATAATTGTTTTGGATTAATTAATTTGTGGAAAATTTTATAATACAATTTTGAACGTATGTATTCTTCTTTATGAAAATGGATATCTTCCTCTTTTATCATCTTTCAATAATAACCGAATTAGACTTCTTATCGCATAACCAATAAATTCGCTTACCATTGCTTCGTTTCCATAATATGTTAATCTCTGTTTTTTCTTGTATTATACTTCTATTCACTTGTTCATAATCATTAATCATTTTTATATTAGAATCAAATACTGTTTTGTTTAATATATCCTCATCAAACCTAATTCCATAGAACGATAATATTCCCTCTATTTCCCTAAAAGATTTAGCATAGCCAACAGGTGTTTGGGCATATGTTAATACTTCCGATCCTTGATAATAAAACCATTGATCTATTACTTTTTCTGTTCCGAATATAACGTTTTTGTTGTATTCCGTTTTTTGGCCAAAACTCATTACGCTATGTAATGAGATAGTAATTGTCGCAATTAGCAATAGGTTTCTCATGTCGTTTTTTTAATTGGTGCTTTAAACATGTAGTAAACTTAAAAAGTTAAAAATTTGATTCCTTACGGTTTTCCTCATTTGAGCGTTTTTTTTTACTTATTCAACCAAATGTAATTAAAAAATACATTTAAAACACAAATATGTGTCCTGATAATTTTTTAGATGGTAGCATTTTTACTGTGTGAAAGAAGTAGACGAGATAGAACTAATAAAATCTGTTGGAAATAAAATCAGAGACGCTAGAATTCTTAAAGGATTTTCTCAAGTGACCTTGTCTTATGATGCAAATATTCCTAAAAACCAAGTTGGTAGAATAGAAAGAGGAGAGATAAGTACTTCAATAACTACTCTTTTTAAAATATGTAAAGCTTTAAATATTCAGATGCAAGAATTGTTTATTATTCAGGAAATTAAATAAAAATCCGTTATTTACATCCGTCTCATCCGCGTCCCATTTTACAATCCGCAACTTCAATTCTATTTTTAGCACCTTTCCATTACGGTTTAAACGTAAATTCTATTTTTTAGTTATAAATTATAACTAAAAATAGTATTTGCGTTTTTCAATTAGAACTATAACTCCATCTTTGCCCTATCAAAATGAACAAAGCAGGTTTCTTTCATAACTTGACTCGAGAGTTTTACTCGAACAGGCGAAGCAAACCTTAAACTTTAAACAAAAAAATTATGTGCGGAATAGTATGTGTCTTTGATTTAAAACAAAAAGCGGAAGTTTTAAGACCGCAAGTATTAGAAATGTCTAAAATTATCCGTCATCGTGGACCGGACTGGAGTGGAATTTTTAGTAATGAAAAAGCCATTTTGTCTCACGAACGACTGGCAATCGTTGATCCTGCTTCAGGGAAACAACCGTTGTTCAGTGAAGACAAACAACTTGTTTTAGCAGCAAATGGTGAAATTTACAACCACAGAGAATTACGTAAACAATTTGAGGGTAAATATAACTTTCAAACCGAAAGTGACTGCGAAGTAATTCTAGCACTCTACAAAGAAAAAGGGCCTCATTTTATAGATGAAATGAATGGGATTTTTGGATTTGCTATTTATGATGTCGAAAAAGACGAGTATTTTGTTGCTCGGGATCACATGGGAATTATTCCATTATACATAGGTTGGGATGAACACGGAACTTTTTATGTGGCTTCTGAATTGAAAGCATTAGAAGGCTATTGTACTAAAATTCAATTGTTTCCTCCAGGACATTATATGTCAAGTAAAGATGGCGAATTTGTACAATGGTACAAAAGAGAATGGACAGATTATGATGCTGTAAAAGACAACGTAACCAGCATTGACGAAATTAAAGTGGCTTTAGAAGCAGCGGTTCACAGACAATTGATGAGCGATGTACCTTATGGAGTATTGCTTTCAGGAGGATTAGATTCTTCTATTACTTCGGCTGTCGCCAAAAAATATGCGCAAAAACGTATTGAATCCGGAGATGTTGCTGATGCTTGGTATCCGCAATTGCACTCTTTCTCGGTAGGATTAGATGGTTCTCCAGATTTAGCTGCAGCGCAAATAGTTGCGGATCATATTGGAACCATTCACCACGAAATTAAATTCACTATTCAAGAAGGGTTAGATGCAATTAAAGATGTAATTTACAACTTAGAAACGTATGATGTGACTACAATAAGGGCGTCGACACCAATGTGGTTGATGGCAAGAGTTATTAAATCTATGGGTATCAAAATGGTGTTATCAGGTGAAGGAGCAGATGAACTTTTTGGAGGATATTTGTATTTCCACAAAGCGCCAAACGCGAGAGAATTTCACGAAGAAAACGTACGTAAATTAGGTAAATTGCACATGTACGATTGTTTACGAGCGAACAAAAGTTTAGCAGCATGGGGAATTGAAGGACGTGTGCCATTTTTAGATAAAGAATTTATGGATGTGGCGATGCGCGTTAATCCACAAGATAAAATGATCAATGCAGAACATCCTATGGAAAAGTGGGTGGTTCGTAAAGCTTTTGAAGAGATGTTGCCGCCAAGTGTAGCTTGGAGACAAAAAGAACAATTTAGTGATGGTGTAGGTTATGGGTGGATTGATACATTAAAAGAAGTTGTAGCTGTTGAAATTTCGGATGAACAATTAGCAAATGCTAAATATAAATTTCCGTTGCAAACTCCTACTTCAAAAGAGGAATATTATTACCGTTCTATTTTTCATGAGCATTTTCCAAGTGATGCCGCCGCTTTGTGTGTGCCGCAAGAAGCAAGTGTGGCGTGTAGTACAAAAATTGCATTGGAATGGGATGAAGCGTTCAAAAACATGAATGATCCGTCCGGAAGAGCGGTGGCAAGTGTGCATGATGATGCGTATGCAAAAGCATAAATACAATTAATTAAGATTTTATAAATAGATAAAACGCTCTCCATTTTGAGAGCGTTTTTTTATGAGAAATATATTTCGAGAGTAGTTTAGAATTTGAAGAAACATTATAATTACACATTGTCTAAAATAATTAGGAGGAGTTCTTTATATTAGCAAAACTAAAATGTTTATTATGAGAGATATTACTTTATTCTTTGTTTTATTTTTATTGATTTCGTGTGATCAAAAAAATAAGATTTCCGTTGATACCATTATTACCGGTGCCACTATTTACACGGTCAATAACTCCTTTGAGAAAGCTTCGGCTATGGCAATCGATGAAGGTAAAATTATCGCTATTGGGACTAATGGTGAGATTTCAAAACAATATGAATCCAAGAATACGATAGATGCGGAAGGCAAATTCATTTATCCAGGCCTGATTGATGCACATTGCCATTTTTATAGCTATGGATTGAGCTTGCAGGAATCGGATTTGCGCGGTACCAAAAGCATGAACGAAATAATTTCCCGTTTAAAGGCTTTTCAAAAAGATAAAAATCCAACCTTTATTGTGGGTAATGGTTGGGATCAAAACGATTGGAAAGTCAAAAAGTATCCAACAAAAGCAGATTTAGATGTTGCGTTTCCTGATATTCCTGTAGTTTTAAATCGAATCGACGGTCATGCCATTATTGTGAATAGTAAAGCGTTAAAGTTAGCAGGAATTACAAAGGATACGAAAGCTGATGGTGGTCAGATCGAAATTGCAAACGGGGAGCCAACGGGAATTTTAGTAGACAATCCAATGGAATTAGTGTTCAAAATAATTCCAAAACCAACTCGTAAAACACAAATAGCCGCTTTGCTTGATGCCGAAAAAGTGATGTTTGATTACGGATTGACGACCGTAAATGATGCAGGATTGGATCCGGATATTATTCACTTGATGGATAGTTTGCAAAAGGCAAAAGTGATGAAGCTTAATGTATATGCAATGATTACTGCAAATCAAAAAAACATTGATTTATACTTAAAAAAAGGAATTTATAAAACAGATAATCTAAATGTGCGTTCCTTTAAAATGTATGGTGATGGTGCTTTGGGTTCGCGTGGAGCGTGCATGCACAAACCGTATTCCGACAAGCCAGGCGAATATGGCGCTTTGTTGGCACCAATTTCTGGATTAAGCGATGTAGCTAGACAAATTGCAGCTTCAAATTTTCAGTTGAATACACATGCCATTGGCGATTCAGCAAATACGGTGATTTTGAAAATTTACAGAGAAGTTTTGACAGGCACAAAAGACCGAAGATGGAAAATTGAGCACGCTCAAGTTTTGCGTGAAGCGGATTTTGACTATTTCAAATTTGGAATTATTCCTTCGGTTCAACCCACGCATGCCACATCTGATATGTATTGGGCTGAAGACAGATTGGGAAAAGCAAGATTGAAAAATGCCTATGCTTATAAAAAATTACTTCAAAAAGCTGGAATGGTAGCTCTTGGAACTGATTTCCCAGTAGAGGAAGTGAATCCGATGCTTACTTTTCATGCTGCTGTAGCCAGAAAAGACAGTAAGGAATATCCAAAAGGTGGTTTCCAAATGGAAAATGCGTTGACTAGAGTTGAAACTTTAAGAGGAATGACTATTTGGGCCGCCTATTCTAATTTTGAAGAAAAAGAAAAAGGAAGTCTGGAAGTAGGAAAATGGGCTGATTTTGTGATGTTTGACACGGATTTAATTATGGTGAAAGAGAATATGATAGTAAAAATGAAACCAACGAATACCTATTTAAAAGGTCAGAAAGTGAAGTAATTGAATTGTCAGCCTTTTATAATTTACGATTAATTCTGCAAACAATAGCATTTTGTAGAATACATTGTTAAAACATAGGAGTCATATAAGTTTTTAATTTGAATAAAATTAAATAAAACTAAAAGTTCATTTAAGTAAAGTCACATAGCCTTGCAAAGAACTTTTTTAACTTATTTTCCTTTTAATAACGATTTGAGAAACTGACTTTTTTAAACTTACATGACTTATATGTTTAAAATTAATGCTGTTTATTTTAAAATGTAGCGATAATTTACAGCTGTAATAGAATATTTTAATTTATTGGTATTTGAATTACATTTTTAAGACAAAATGCATCTTTTTGTTTTAAATAGTAACTAAATATCATAATTGTGTTTTGTATTTGTAACTGCTATTGCATATTTGTCGACTTAGAATTGGGAAAAAATAAAAATATAGAGTTATGTGCGGAATATTAGCCATTATCGGAAGAGGAAAAGAGGAACAATTGTTTGGAGCACTTTCAAAAAGAATGACGCATCGTGGTCCGGATGAAAGTGATTTACATGTTACTGAAAAAGGGCATATTTTAAGTCATGAACGATTGTCTATAATTGATTTACATTCTGGAAAACAACCGATACAAGGCACAAAAACGGCCTATATGGTTCATAATGGCGAAATATACAATCATCAGGAATTGAGAGATGGTGTGTTGAAAAGGCATGCTTTTAGAACCAAATCAGATTCAGAGGTTATTGTGCATTTGTACGAAGAGTTTGGATACGATTTTTGCAATATGCTGGATGGCGACTGGGCTTTTGTGGTAGTAGATGGCGATGATTTTATTGCCGGCAGAGATCCAATGGGAGTGAAACCGTTGTATTATGGTTTGGACGAAAGAGGAAGAATCTATTTTTCCTCCGAAATGAAACCTATTGCGGATCAGTGTAAAACATTTTCTACTTTTCCTCCGGGACATTATTATACTCAAAAAACAGGTTTTGTGAAATATTACAAACCGGAATATGAAGATTATTTAAAAGCCGACCAAGAATTAGATTTGGATTTAATCAGGGAAACGTTGACTGAAGCAACTCGTAAGCGTTTAATGAGCGATGTACCCATTGGAGTGTTGCTTTCAGGAGGATTGGATTCTTCATTAACATCAGCAATTGCTTCTAGGTTATTGGCGGAAAGCGGCAAAAAATTACAATCATTTTCTATTGGATTAAATGCGGATGCGCCAGATGCTGCGGCTGCCAGAAAAGTAGCGGAATTTTTAGGGACTGAACATCATGAAATTCATTTTACTGTTGCAGAAGGAATAAAAATCTTAGATAAATTAATCTGGCATTTAGAAACGTATGACGTGACTTCGGTTAGAGCAAGTACACCAATGTATTTCTTGTCGAAAGCGATTACGGATTTAGGTGTAAAAGTGGTGCTCTCAGGCGAAGGAGCCGATGAGATTTTTGGGGGATATTTGTATTTTAGAAATGCACCTTCGGCGGAGGATTTCCAAAAGGAAACTATTGAAAGAGTACAGAAATTGTTTACCGCCGATTTGTTAAGAGCGGACAAATCAACGATGGCGCACGGATTAGAAACCAGAGTTCCGTTTTTAGACAAAGCGTTTTTGGATGTGTCAATTCGCATCAAAGCAGAAGAAAAGATGCCTAAAACGTACGATGGAAAAGAAAAATACATTTTAAGAAAAGCATTTGATACGCCAGACAATCCGTATCTGCCTGAAGAGGTTTTGTGGAGACAAAAAGAACAATTTTCGGATGGAGTAGGATACAATTGGATTGATGAATTAATTGATTATTGTGCTACGCAAGTTACGGATGAGCAATTAGCTGGAGCTGTAGCTGAATTTCCGTATAATTCTCCTACAACTAAAGAAGCGTATTTTTACAGGTCGGTATTTAATAAATATTATCCGCAAGTAAGTGCGGCACAAACGGTTAGGAAGTGGATTCCAAAATGGCAGGAAAACCTTGATCCAAGCGGAAGAGCGAATGCGGCACACGTTCAGGCAGATACTGAAATTGCCAAAATAGGAGTTGTAGTTTGAAACAATAATTTAAATTTTTTATAAATGAAGAACGCTCTCAATTTTGAGAGCGTTTTTTTGTAATTATATGAACAAATGTTAATAACTTAAGGGCTTTAAAAGGGAATTTAACGGTTATATAATTTGCGTTTTTATATATTTGCGTGTTAGACAAAAAGTACATTTTTTTTAGAATAAAATATATATGAGCGAAGAAATCAAGAAGGACAGTTATTCAGCAGATAGTATTCAGGCATTAGAAGGAATGGAACACGTAAGGATGCGTCCTTCGATGTATATTGGAGATGTGGGAGTTCGAGGTCTACATCATTTAGTGTATGAGGTTGTGGATAACTCTATTGATGAGGCAATGGGAGGCCATTGTGATACCATAATAGTTGATATTAATGAAGATGGATCCGTTTCTGTTGAAGATAATGGGCGTGGTATTCCGGTAGGAATTCATAAAAAAGAAGGGGTTTCAGCATTAGAGGTTGTAATGACCAAGATTGGTGCCGGAGGAAAATTTGACAAAGATTCGTATAAAGTTTCTGGTGGTCTTCACGGTGTAGGGGTTTCGGTGGTAAATGCATTGTCAAACCATTTGAGAGCTACAGTTCACAGTAGTGATGGTAAAATATACGAACAAGAATACGAAAAAGGGAAAGCATTATACCCGGTTAAGCAAATTGGAGAAACGACTAAGAGAGGGACAATTGTTACTTTTTATCCGGATCCAAGCATATTTACCCAAACTATTGAGTATTCGTATGATACTTTATCGGCTCGTATGCGTGAATTATCTTATTTGAATAAAGGAATCACGATTACATTTACGGATAAAAGAGAATTTGATAAAGACGGAAATTTTGTTTCAGAAGTATTTCATTCTGACGAAGGTTTAAAAGAATACATCCGTTACTTAGATGGGAACCGTGAGCCAATTATTGCGCACGTAATTTCTATGGATCATGAAAAAGGAGAAATTCCGGTAGAGGTGGCGTTAATTTACAATACCAGCTATACGGAAAATATTTTCTCGTATGTGAATAATATCAATACGCATGAGGGAGGAACGCATTTGCAAGGTTTTAGAACCGGTCTTACAAGATCGTTAAAGAAATACGCAGATGCTTCCGGAATGTTAGACAAATTGAAATTTGATATTTCAGGAGACGATTTCCGGGAAGGATTGACCGCTATTATTTCGGTAAAAGTGCAGGAGCCACAATTTGAAGGACAAACGAAAACGAAACTTGGGAACAGAGAAGTTGTTTCTCCTGTAAGTCAAGCGGTAAGTGAGATGATTGAAAACTATTTGGAAGAAAATCCAAATGATGCCCGTATCATTGTTCAAAAAGTTATTCTTGCAGCACAAGCACGTCACGCAGCCAAAAAAGCACGTGAAATGGTACAACGCAAAACCGTAATGGGTGGCGGTGGATTGCCAGGAAAATTATCAGATTGTTCAGAACAGGATCCAGCAAAATGTGAAGTATACCTTGTCGAGGGAGATTCGGCGGGAGGAACCGCAAAACAAGGTCGTGATCGTGCGTTTCAAGCTATTTTACCTTTGCGTGGTAAGATTTTGAACGTAGAAAAAGCAATGCATCACAAGGTTTTTGAAAACGAAGAGATTCGAAATATATTTACTGCGCTAGGCGTTACAATAGGAACTGCCGAAGACAGCAAAGCATTGAATATCGAAAAATTACGCTACCACAAAGTAATCATTATGTGTGATGCCGATGTCGATGGTAGTCATATTTCTACTTTAATCTTGACGTTCTTCTTTAGATTTATGAAAGAATTAATCGAACAAGGGCACGTATATATTGCCGCACCGCCTTTGTATTTGGTTAAAAAAGGAAACAAAAAAGAATATGCATGGAATGATTTGCAACGTGATCAGGCAAATGAAAGAATGGGCGGAAGTGCAGGAATTCAACGTTATAAAGGTCTTGGAGAGATGAACGCAGAGCAATTATGGGAAACTACAATGGATCCAAGTTTTAGAACATTGCGTCAGGTAACTATTGACAGTTTGGCGGAAGCCGATAGAGTTTTCTCAATGTTAATGGGTGATGAAGTACCACCACGAAGAGAATTTATTGAGAAAAATGCAGTTTACGCAAATATTGATGCGTAACGTAACGTAATCATCCGTTTTTATTCTAATAGAATAACGCAAAAAAAGTAACCAAATTAACAAATAACCGAATAAACTTTAAAATATGAAAGTTACCATTGTAGGAGCAGGAAATGTAGGAGCAACATGTGCGGACGTGATTTCTTATAGAGGAATTGCCAGCGAAGTAGTACTATTGGATATAAGAGAAGGTTTTGCTGAAGGAAAAGCGTTAGATATCATGCAATGTGCTACCAATACTGGTTTTAATACCAAAGTATCAGGTGTTACCAATGATTATGCTAAAACAGCAGGAAGTGATGTAGTGGTAATTACATCTGGAATTCCAAGAAAACCAGGAATGACTCGGGAAGAATTAATAGGAATTAATGCAGGAATCGTGAAAACGGTTGCTGAAAATGTATTGAAGCATTCACCGGATACTATTATAGTGGTCGTTTCTAATCCTATGGATACCATGACATATTTGGCATTGAAATCTACGGGATTACCAAAAAACAGAATTATTGGGATGGGTGGAGCGTTAGACAGTTCTCGTTTTAGAACGTATTTGTCTTTGGCTTTAGACAAACCGGCCAATGATATTTCAGCAATGGTTATTGGGGGACACGGAGATACTACTATGATTCCTTTGACACGATTAGCATCTTATAACGGAATTCCGGTTTCACAATTTCTATCGGAAGAGGAATTGCAAAAAGTAGCTGCCGATACAATGGTTGGTGGAGCTACACTTACAGGACTGCTTGGAACATCGGCATGGTATGCTCCAGGAGCTTCCGTTGCTTTCTTGGTGGATAGTATTTTAAATGATCAAAAGAAAATGATTGCATGTTCTGTTTTCGTTGAAGGAGAATATGGTCAGGATGATATCTGTATTGGTGTTCCGTGTATTATTGGTAAAAATGGAGTAGAAGAAATTCTTGACATTAAACTAAATGATGCTGAAAAAGCCTTATTTGCTAAAAGTGCAGACGCTGTCAGACAAATGAATGACGCTTTAAAATCGATTTTGGTATAAAAATTTACATATAAAAAAGAGAAGACTGCATCTTTGCAGTCTTTTTCTTGAGATTAATCTATAAATAAATTGGTTAATCTTACCGTTAATTATATATTTGCTCGGTTTAAAAAAAATGAAGTAGCTCGATATATTCTTTTATAATATAAAAAACGAATGTAAAGTGTTCTTTCATAAGGTTTAAAGCAAAAATAAATAAATATAAAATAATTAATTTTTAGTAATAATGCAGAATAAAGGACTTATTAAATTTTTCGCAATTCTATTTGCATTGGTAAGTATTTACCAACTTTCGTTCACTTTTGTCGCGAGCAAAATTAAAAATGATGCGAAATCTTTTGCGGGTGGAAACCCTGATAAAGAAGCTAAATATTTAGATTCTATTGGTAAAGAAAAAGTATTTAGCCTTGGGTTTACTAATTTTACTTATAATGAAGTAAGTGATAAGCAAATCAACAAAGGTCTTGACTTAGAAGGAGGTATTAATGTAATACTTCAAATATCTGTTAAAGACATATTGAAAGGTTTATCGAATAACTCAAAAAATCCGGTTTTTAATAAATCTTTGGCTGATGCAACAGCAAATCTAAAAGGAAATCAAACCTATTTAGATGCATTTTTTAATGCTTTTGAAGCGAATTCAAAAGGGACCGTAAAATTAGCTTCTCCTGATATTTTTGCAAACAGAAGTTTGCAAGGTGAAGGTGGAGTCGATTTTCAAATGACCGATGCTGAGGTCGAAAAAGTAATCAAAAGAAAAGTAGATGAGTCTGTAGAAAGTGCTTTTGGTGTATTGAGAGAGCGTATAGACAAATTTGGTGTTACCCAACCTAACATTCAAAAATTAGGGGAGACGGGAAGAATTCTTGTAGAACTTCCTGGGGCTAAAGATGTAGACAGAATTAAAAGATTATTACAAAGTACCGCTCAACTAGAGTTTTGGGAAACATATAAAATAGAAGAAATTGGTAATTTTTTGATGGCAGCTAACGAGTCATTGAAGAAAACTGAAATCAATATTGCCGAAGTTAAACCTGTTGTGAAAGATTCTTTGAGCGCTTTGCTTTCGGATGGTAAAGATTCAGCTGATGCAAAAAAAGGAAATAATCCTTTATTTGATAAAATCATTGGGCAAGGTGGAGGTCCAGTTTTGGGACTTTTCTCTCCAAAAGATACGGCTGTTGTAAACGGATATTTAAAAAGAGCGGATATTAGAGTTTTATTGGCTGCAGACCAACGGTATGTGAAATTTGTTTGGGGAAAACCTTTGACTATTAAAGACGATAAAGCAAAAGCTGTTGAAGCAGTAGAATTATATGCTTTAAAAGGAAACCGAGACAATGTACCGGCAATGGCTGGTGGTGTGGTTACAGATGCAAGTGATACCTTTGACCAATCAGGTAAACCAGCAGTTTCAATGCAAATGAACGGACAAGGTGCAAAAGCATGGGAAGAATTAACAGGTAGAGCATACACTCAAAAAAGCAATATCGCTATTGTTCTTGATGATGTAGTTTACTCTGCGCCAGGAGTTTCTAGCGGACCAATTTCTGGTGGTAGATCTGAAATTTCAGGAGCTTTTGATGTTACAGAAACTAAAGATTTAGCAAATGTATTGAGAGCAGGTAAATTACCGGCTGCCGCAGATATTGTTCAGTCAGAAGTGGTAGGGCCATCCTTAGGTCAGGAAGCAATTGATAACGGGACTAATTCTGCTTTGTTAGGATTGCTTTTAGTGTCACTCTGGATGATGATTTATTACGGCAGAGCAGGTTGGTATGCTAATATTGCATTAGCGGTTAACTTACTTTTCTTATTCGGAATTTTAGCAAGTATTGGTGCAGTTCTTACATTGCCAGGTATTGCAGGTATCGTATTGACAATGGGAACAGCTGTTGATGCGAATATCATTATCTACGAAAGAGCAAAAGAAGAGTTGCGTGCGGGTAAAACACTAGAAGAAGCCGTTAAAACTTCCTACAGCTGGAGAGGAGCAATGTCCTCGATTACGGATGCCAATGTTACGCATATTTTGACCGGAGCCGTATTGTTCATTTTTGGTTCAGGGCCAATTAAGGGGTTTGCTACTACGTTATTAATCGGTATTATAACCTCATTGTTTACTTCAATTTTTATTGCACGAATCTTTATTGACTGGAACATTAGTAAAAAGAACAATTTGACGTTTGTTACTAATTTCTCTAAAAATATGTTTGTCAATTTTAATTTTAATTTCTTAGGAGTTAAAAAATGGACGTATTTATTTTCTAGTATTATTGTTATCATCAGTTTTACGTCATTAGCTATTAATGGTCTTGATGAAGGAGTCGACTTTGTAGGAGGGCGAACTTTTCAGGTGCGTTTTGAAAAAGCAATTGAAACTGAAACAGTAAAAGCAGAGCTAGCGGAAGTTTTTGATGGTAGTGCCGAAGTAAAAGTTTTTGGTAGTGATAATCAATTGAAAATTACCACTAAATACAAAGTGGAAGAGCCAGGAATCAAAGCAGACGAAGAAGTAAATAAATTATTGTTTACTACTTTAAAACAACATTTTTCAGCTGATATGACGTATGATAAATTTGTTAATGCTTATGATGGTAAAAAACTCGGTATTTTACAAGCGTCTAAAGTAGGGCCAACAGTTGCTGAAGATATTAAAACCAATGCTTATTGGGCGGTTCTTGGAGCAATGGCAATTGTGTTTTTATATTTGATGATCAGTTATAGAAAATGGCAATACAGTTTAGGAGCGATTGCTGCTGTTGCCCACGATGTTATTTTTGTGCTAGGAATTTATTCATTGTGCTATAAATTTATGCCTTTTGGTATGGAAATCGATCAGCATTTTATCGCTGCGATTCTAACCGTTATTGGGTATTCTATGAATGATACAGTTATTGTATTTGACAGGGTTCGTGAATATTTAGCCGGAAAAACTAAAGGTTCTTTCTCTGAAATCGTAAATCAATCTATTAATACAACGATGTCAAGAACTATCAATACCTCTTTGACGATGATTGTGGTGTTGTTGATCATGTTTATTTTTGGAGGGGAATCTATCAGAGGATTTATATTTGCTATGTTAGTTGGTATCATTGTAGGGACATACTCTTCATTGTTTATTGCAACACCAGTACTTGTAGACACCATCTCAAAAGAAGATAAAGACAGAGTCGAAAAGGCGCATCTAGAAAACTAGAAACAGCTTTTTATACCAATTAAAAAAAGAGATTTAGCGAAAGTTGAATCTCTTTTTTTATTTGTAACTCCAAACATAATTTTAATTCCTTTTTTGAAAACTGTATAATCAGATAAACGAAAATACTAGTAGTTATGCGGATGAAAGTATTAGTTATTTTAGTTTTAGTCCTTTGTACAATTCCATTTTATGCCCAAGAAAAGGCAAGTAAAGTTGATTTGGGTTTTTCGTATGGAATAGGAAATGAATTTAAAAACAGAAATTATACCTTTACAAATCAGTCTTATAAGGTGCAATTTTATTATGTTGTAAAACAAACGAAGAATTTTAAATACGCACTAGTGCTTCAGCCAGAAATTAATTTTGCAAGCCATCAACTCCTAAATATTTATTTTGTGGAGCCTGATTATCCGGATTATATTGCAAAACGGGAGCGCTATACAAAGCTAAAAGATGTAAAAGAATACGTTCTTAATCTTGGCTTTTTAGTGCGAAAACCAGTCTTTAAATCGGCGAGTATTTATGTTTTAGGGAGCATAGGTCCAATGATTACAGATACAGAAACGGAACGACTATCCAAAGGTTTTGCCTTTTCAGATGTTTTAGCGGTAGGATTTACTTTTAGGTTTAAGGGTGTGACTTTAGATGTAAGACCAAATATTCGTCATGTGTCTAATGGGGGATTACAGAAAACCAATGCGGGATATACGACTAAAAACATTGACTTTGGGTTCTCCTTTTCGTTATAAAGAAAGCGTTAGCTACTAAGATGCAGCTAACGCTTTTTTTTTTGTTGTAACGTATTGTTATTTAGTTTGTTATTTCTTTTTCTGACGTAAGAATAAAATACAGTCCTATAAGAATAAAGGGGATACTAAGCCATTGTCCGGTTGAAAATAAACCTAAAGCACTTTCAAAACCGCCTTGACTTTCCTTAACAGATTCTACTATAAAACGGACTGTAAATAAAAGAACCAGGAACATACCAAATATAAATCCGGTATACCTTCTTTTTTCGGTTTTCCAATACAGGAAAAATAAGACTGCAAAAACAAAAATATAACAGAATGCCTCGTACAATTGAGTAGGATGTCTTACCGGAACTTGTTCCAGTAAAGAGACAAATTTAGGGTCGTTCGCAATGGCTGAGTACGCAGCTTGAGGATTGGGTATTTGAGTCGCATTGACCGCGTCCATAGCACTAAAATGGTCTTTCAAGAATTTTATTCCAAAGTCAGAAGTCGTTTTATGACCAATAATCTCCGAATTAAAAAAGTTACCCAATCTGACGAAAATAGCACCGCTTGCAACAGGAATAACCACCCGGTCCAAAATCCATAACTGGGGTTTTTTCAATATATTTTTACTGTAAAAATACATAGCAATAATTATTGATATGGCAGCACCATGACTTGCTAAACCTTGAAAACCTGTGAATTCCCATCCTTTTATAATGTATAAAATCGTTTCGTTTGGATTTTCTCGTATTGGCATAAAAATTTCCAATAAATGATTGCGATAATACTCCCAATCGTAAAAGAAAACGTGACCCAAACGTGCACCAAGTAAGGTCGCTAATACAGTCCAGATAAATAACGAATCTAATTTTTCTATTGATTCCCCTTCACGATCAAAGATATTTTTCATAATATACCAGCCTAATCCAAAAGCAATTACAAACATTAAACTGTAATAACGAATGATAAAAAAGCCTAAATCAATTCCTTCTGATGGATTCCAAACGATGTTTAAAGCGTGTGTCATGTATTGTATTTTATATGTTTGACGTAAAAATAGAGATTAAATGTAAAATTCGTATTAAAAAAGAGAATCTTTATGCGTACATGATTTTTTGGGAACCGGATCATAGCCGGTTTTTCCCCAAGGATGGCAACTAAAAACACGTTTTATACCTAAAAACCCGCCATAAAACAAACCGTGGGTTTGTAAAGCTTCAATCATATACGAGGAGCACGTGGGTTCAAATCTACAAGCCGCAGGTGTAAAGGGTGAAATGGCCACTTGATAGAAACGAACCAATAGTAAAAATGGGTAAATGATGATTTTTGATAACATGATTTTAAAATTAAAACTTCTCTGTTGTTATTCAAAATTATTTTTCAGTTGTAATCGATTTCGGTATTTAGCGGACTAGATACTAAACGAAGTTCCTTCTTTACCATCTTTTAACTGAATTCCTAATACAATCAATTGATCCCTTATTTGATCAGAAAGTGCAAAATTCTTATTGTCGCGAGCTTGTTTTCTCATTTCAATAAGCATATTGACCGTTCCTTCTAACTTCTCGTTATTGCTGTCCGAGACTTTTTCGTCTTCTAATCCTAATACGTCAAACGCAAATGCATGCATTGTTTTTGCAAAATGGTTTAAATCTTCCGCATTCAAGGTCTCTTTTTCATCCTTTAATAAATTGATAAAACGTACACCTTCAAACAACTGCGCAATCAAAATTGGCGTGTTAAAATCGTCATTCATTGCATCATAACAGGTTTGCTTCCAAGCCGGAATGTCAACGGTGCTTTTTGTGTGAACAGTGATTTCTTTCAACGAATTCATCGCTTCCATCAATCGTTTGTATCCTTTTTCGGCAGCAACAATGGCATCATCAGAAAAATCAAGAATACTTCTGTAATGCGCCTGGAGCATAAAAAATCGTGCTACTGATGCTGAAAAAGCTTTACTTAAAACGGTGTTTTCTCCAGTCAATATTTCTCTTGGCAAAATATTATTTCCCGTAGATTTTGCCATTTTTTTTCCGTTCAAAGTCAACATATTGGCGTGGAGCCAATAATTAACCGGAGTTTGACCGGTACAGGCTTCGTTTTGTGCAATTTCACACTCATGATGCGGGAACTTTAAATCCATTCCGCCACCGTGAATGTCAAAATGATTGCCTAAGTATTTAGTGCTCATTGCAGTACATTCTAAATGCCATCCAGGAAATCCATCACTCCACGGCGAAGGCCAACGCATAATATGTTGAGTTTCCGCTTTTTTCCAAAGCGCAAAATCCTGTGGATTTCTCTTGTCACTTTGCCCGTCAAGATCCCGGGTATTGGCTAGCATATCCTCAATGTTTCGGCCACTTAATCTGCCGTAATGATTGGTTTCATTAAATTTTACCACATCAAAATAAACAGAGCCATTGGCTTCATAACCAATTCCTTTTTCAATTATGGTTTTGATAATTTCAATTTGCTCAATAATATGTCCCGTTGCAGTAGGTTCGATACTTGGTGACAAAAAGTTAAAAGCATTCAGAATTTCATGAAAATCAACCGTATAGCGTTGCACTACTTCCATTGGTTCGAGTTGTTCCAGACGTGCTTTTTTGGCAATTTTATCCTCACCTTCATCCACATCGTCCACAATATGCCCCACATCCGTAATGTTTCTAACGTAGCGTACTTTGTATTCTAAATGCAAAAAATACCTAAAAATCACGTCAAAAGACATAAAGGTACGCACATTTCCAAGATGTACATTGCTGTAAACTGTAGGTCCACAAACATACATTCCTACATTTCCTTCATGAATAGGTTTGAAAATTTCTTTTTCTCCTGAAAGAGAATTGTATATTTTTAGATTTTGGCTATTGTATAATGGCATTGTAGATTATTGTTTTCCCCACCCCAGCCCCCCCCAAAGGGAAGGGAGTTGAGACGTGAATGCGTTATTAATAATTGTTGTAATCTTGTTCTGATCTTACCAAGCTGGGCTCCCTCTCCTTTGCAGAGGGTCGGGGAGAGGACTAGAACTTAGTTTCTAATTTAATATAATCTAAAAACTCTCTGCGAGTGACACTATCTTTAAATTTTCCGCCAAATTCAGAGGTTACGGTACTACTTTCAATATCACTGATTCCTCTTGAATTTACACAAAGGTGCTTGGCATCGATTACACAGGCTACATCTTCTGTACCTAATGCGATTTGTAATTCCTGAACAATTTGCATGGTTAAGCGCTCCTGAACCTGAGGTCTTTTAGCATAATATTCTACGATACGGTTCATTTTAGACAAACCAATAACTCTGCCGTTTGAAATATAAGCCACATGCGCTCTTCCTATAATTGGTAATAAATGATGTTCACAGGTAGAATATACGATGATATTTTTTTCAACTAACATTTCACCGTACTTGTAATTATTGTCAAATGTAGATGCTTTTGGTTTTTTAGCAGGATTTAAACCGCCAAAAATTTCCTTTACAAACATTTTGGCAACACGATTGGGCGTGCCTTTTAAACTATCATCGGTCAAGTCCATTCCAAGTGTGATTAGAATGCTCTCCACGTCCTTTTTTATTTTTTCAATTTTTTCCTCATCAGAAATGACAAAAGCATCATCTCGTACTGGATTTTTTGCGGATAAACTAATATGGTTTTCTCCTATTTCGTCTTGAAATTCTTCGTTTTTTATCATTAAAAGCAACTATTATTGTTGGTGTAAATATTTAAGGGGTAAAGGTAAATAATAAAAATTAAAAAATTTCTATCGCTCCTACTATTTAAGACTACTTTATCGGTTCAGCCGCCCGTTATACTCTCTTTTTTGGATCTAAAAAGAAAAGGCAATAACGAACTCGTTACTGCCTTTTATAAAATAGTTCCGGTTCCCTAAAGGGGATGTCTACCAAAATGTGTTTGATTATACTTTCGTTAGTGTCGCATTATAAACAGGAATCGCTGCTTTCAGGATTCGTACTGCGCTAATTAAATCTTCTTTCTTTAAAACATAAGCAATTCGAACCTGATTTAATCCCATTCCCGTAGTAGAGTAAAAACCGGCTGCTGGCGCTACCATTACTGTTTCTCCATTTAGGTCATAACTTTCTAATAGCCATTGCGCAAAAGCATCGGCATTAGCAACTGGTAGTTGCGCAATACAATAAAAAGCCCCTTTTGGTTTGCTTACAATAACGCCATCTATTTTATTTAATTCTTCAATCAAAGTGTCTCTGCGTTCTCTATATTCTGAAATTACTTCGTCAAAATAACTTTGTGGAGTGTCAAGAGCAGCTTCGCTTGCAATCTGTTCAATCGTTGGTGGACTTAATCTTGCTTGTGCAAATTTCATTGCAGTAGCCATCAGTTCCTTGTTTTTAGAAACAATGCATCCTATTCTGGCACCGCACATGCTGTATCTTTTTGAAACAGAATCAATCATGATTGCATGTTCTTCAAGCCCGGGAACATTCATTACTGAATAATGGACATCACCATCATAAGTAAATTCACGATATACTTCATCAGAAATTAGAAATAAATCATGTTTTTTGACTAAGGCAGCCAGTTGCATGATTTCTTCTTTTGAATATAAATAACCCGTTGGATTTCCTGGATTACAAATCAGGATCGCTTTTGTTTTTGGCGTAATCAGCTTTTCAAAATCAGCTACGGCCGGTAATGCAAAGCCGGTTTCAATACTCGAGATTACTGGAACTACAGAAACTCCTGATGCGGTTGAAAATCCATTATAATTTGCATAAAATGGTTCTGGAATAATGATCTCATCACCATGATCCATCGTGCTGCCTATAGCAAACATCAAGGCTTCAGATCCTCCGGTGGAGATTATAATATCTTCAATATGTACAGGAATTCCTTGATTTGTATAATAGGCAGCTAATTTTTTTCTATAGCTTTCATTCCCGGCGGAATGGCTGTATTCTAAAATAGTTAAATCTATATTTTTAACCGCATTCATAGCAACTTCAGGAGTTCTGATATCGGGTTGGCCAATGTTTAAATGGTATACTTTATGGCCTTTATTTTTCGCTATTTCAGAGTAGGGAACCAATTTTCGTATTGGTGATTCAGGCATTTGTTTGCCTTTATTTGATATTGTTGGCATAGTCTTAAATTATTGAATTGCAAATTTGCGATTTTTTTTTCGAATTTATCACAATTTATGCCCGGATATATCATATAAAATACGGTTTTGTTTTATATTTTTAGTATTTTTATAGAAAGCTAGCACAATGAAAAGAACGCTAAATTTATTTTTTTTAATCTTCTCAATACCCTGTATTTTAGCGCAGCAAGGATTTCAGTTTAAAAAAAACGGAGACAAAATTAGTGTGCCTTTCAAGTTGATCAATAATTTAGTGCTTCTGCCTATAAAAGTGAATGGAGTAGAATTGAATTTTTTATTGGATTCCGGTGTAGAAGAGACCATATTATTTAGTTTGGAAGAAAAAAAAGAAGTTCGTTTTTTTAACGCGGAAAAAGTACTATTAAGAGGATTAGGCAGTCAAGAGGCGGTCGAGGGATTGAAATCGACCAATAATATATTGCAATTCGGCAGCATGTTGTATGCGGATCATATGGTTTATATTGTTTTGAATCAGGATTTTAATTTATCCTCTCATATTGGGATTCCTGTAAACGGAATTATAGGATTTCAGTTTTTTAGAAATAATCTGGTTGAAATTAATTACTCTAAAAAGAGAGTTATAGTCTATAGCGATACCGCTAAAAATAAAAAAAAAATAGTTAGAAAGTTCAAAACTATTCCTATCGCTATCGAGAAATCAAAGCCGTATTTAAAAGGTACGGTGTTGTTGAATAATAAGGAACTGGTGGTCAAGTTGCTGATTGATATAGGAAATAGTGATGCAATATGGTTGTTTCAGGATCGCTCCGAATTTCTTAAAGTTCCCCCGAAAAATTTTGCTGATTTTTTGGGCAGAGGATTTAGTGGTGATGTTGAAGGAAAAAGAGCCAGAATTCAAAAATTCGCAATGAATCAGTTTGTATTTAATAATCCAATAGTAGCTTTCCCGGACTCTACTTCAATTAGGAATGTTACTATGGTTCCTGATCGGATGGGATCAGTAGGAGGAGAGATTATGAAAAGATTTACCGTTATTTTTAATTACCCTAAAAAAGAAATGTATGTAAAAAAAAATAGTCTTTACAACGATCCTTTTGCATACAATAAAAGCGGAGTAGAGATCCAGCACAACGGATTACAGTGGGTTCAGGAAACTGTTCGGATGGAAACCGTCCCTTTGTTACCAAAATATAATGAGTCAGGCGAAACTAAAGTACTCAATGACTTTAAGTATAAATTCCAATTAAAGCCTATTTATGAGATCGCAAATGTTAGAAATAATTCGCCAGCAGCAAATTCAGGAGTACAAAAAGGCGATATTATTATTTTAATCAATAACGCTCCTGCTTATAGATATTCGTTGCAAAAAGTTAATTCTCTCTTTAGATCTGAGGAGGAAAAATGGATAACATTGGAAGTGGAAAGAAACAGTCAGATTCTGAAATTTAGATTTCAGTTACAGGATTTTCTCTAACAAAAAACGCCTCCAGAGGGTTTCAGGAAGCGTATTGATGTGTACACATGGAATTTAAATCCATCAAGTAGGTCGGGTAAAAATCAAATAGGACACATTGGATTTAGAGGAATAGTGTTTTTGTCCATTGGCTCCTTAACGCGAAAGTCTGAGAAAACAGGGTATCTCCTTGTTTTAAATAAATCACAATTGCGTGATTTAATTTGCAACCACTTCCCCTTTTATTTTTAAAGCGACTCTCCCGGAATCGTAATTCACGGCATTCGATTCAACAGTTATTGTTTTTCTAATTGGTCCGGGAGCCATATTGTATTTTATGGATATTTTTCCTGTTTTTCCCGGCATAATTGGCTCGGTTGGTTTTGTTGGAATGGTGCACCCACAAGTAGAAAGTACATTTGTAATAAGTAATGGCGCATTTCCAGTGTTCGTAAAAATAAAATTACGGGTTCCATTATCATTTTTGGTAACCCTCCCATAATCGATTGTATTGTCTTTTGCAGCAAATTCAATTTTAGGGCCATTTTGAGCAAATCCTACGGTGCTAATTAATGTGAATGCAAATAAAATTAGTATTTTTTTCATTTTCATTTTTTTAAATTCATTAAAGTAAATATACTTTGTTTTAATTAACGCACAAATTTTTATTTCCCTTTTTATAGTCTACTTAATTATTTACTTTTGTGCCCTATCAGAATTACAAATATCAGACCAAAGTCTACAAGGGTATTTGTTGATCTGGTTATTGGTTTAACGGAACCAACAAACAATTGAATTTAACGATTAAATGACCCACAATAAAATGATTATTCCTGCACAATTTGACGCTAAAACTATTGAGAATAAGTGGTATGACTACTGGATGAAAAATAATTATTTTCACTCAGAGCCGGATCATAGAACACCATATACTATCGTAATTCCACCGCCTAATGTGACTGGAGTTTTACACATGGGACACATGTTGAACAATACTATTCAAGATGTATTAATAAGAAGAGCGCGTCTTAAAGGGTTCAATGCGTGCTGGGTTCCGGGAACGGATCATGCCTCAATAGCTACAGAAGCTAAGGTGGTAGCCAAATTAAAAGCTGAAGGAATCCATAAAAATGATTTAACACGTGAAGAATTTTTGGCGCATGCCTGGGAATGGACGGATAAATATGGCGGTGTAATTCTGGAACAACTCAAACAATTGGGCTGTTCATGTGATTGGGATCGAACAAAATTTACCATGGATCCTGATATGTCAGCCTCAGTGATTCGTTCTTTTGTAGATTTATACAACAAAGGTTTGATTTATCGAGGATACCGAATGGTGAACTGGGATCCGGAAGCCAAAACGACTTTGTCTGATGAAGAAGTGATTTTTGAAGAACAACAGGGAAAATTATATTATATACAGTATAAAATCCTCACCCCAGCCCTCTCCGAAGGAGAGGGAGCTGAAACTTTTAACTCCCCTCCTTCGGAGGGTTTGGGGGAGGAATTTCTGACAATAGCAACCACGCGTCCGGAAACTATTTTTGGAGATAGTGCCATTTGTATTAATCCAAATGACGAACGTTTTGCTCATTTAAAAGGGAAGAAGGCGATTGTCCCTATTTGCGGAAGAGTGATTCCGATTATCGAAGACGATTATGTTGATATCGAATTTGGTACTGGTTGTTTGAAAGTGACCCCAGCTCACGACATGAATGACAAGGCATTGGGAGAAAAGCATAATTTGGAGATTATTGATATTTTCAACGAAGATGCAACGATGAATAGTTTTGGTTTGCATTACCAAGGGAAAGATCGTTTTGTGGTTCGTGAAGAAATTGCAAAAGAACTAGGGACTATAGGTGCTTTAGCAAAAACAGAAACACACTTAAATAAAGTAGGTACTTCGGAAAGAACCAAAGCAGTTATCGAGCCTCGTTTATCAGACCAATGGTTCTTGAAAATGGAAGATTTGGTAAAACCGGCAATTCAATCCGTATTGGTTGATGGCGAAATTAAATTGCATCCAGCACGTTTTAACAATACGTACGCCCATTGGCTAAACAACATTCGCGATTGGAATATTTCTCGTCAATTGTGGTGGGGACAACAAATTCCGGCCTATTTCTATGGCGACGGAAAAGAGGATTTCGTGGTCGCTGAAAATATTGAAAACGCTCTAAAGTTAGCGAGAGAGAAAACTTTAAACCTTAAACTTGAAACAAAAGATTTAAAGCAAGATGTTGACGCTCTTGACACTTGGTTCTCGTCTTGGCTATGGCCAATGTCCGTTTTTGGAGGTATAATGAATCCAGAAAGTGAAGACTTTAAATACTATTATCCAACCAATGATTTAGTTACGGGCCCGGATATTTTGTTTTTCTGGGTAGCGAGAATGATTATTGCGGGTTATGAATATACCGATAAAAAACCGTTTACCAATGTTTATTTGACTGGTTTAGTTCGTGACAAACAAAGACGTAAAATGTCTAAATCATTAGGGAATTCCCCGGATCCTTTAGACTTAATTGAGAAATTTGGTGCTGATGGTGTTCGGGTTGGATTGCTTTTGAGCGCTTCTGCCGGAAATGACATTATGTTTGACGAAGAATTGTGCAACCAAGGAAAAGCATTCACCAATAAAATTTGGAATGCCTTTAAATTGATCAAAGGTTGGGAAGTTTCGGAAACGATTCCACAACCGGAATCTTCAAAAGTAGCAATCGAGTGGTATGAAGCCAAGTTGCAACAAACACTTCTAGAAATCGAAGATAATTTCGAAAAATACAGAATTTCCGAAGCTTTAATGGGAATTTACAAACTGGTTTGGGATGATTTCTGCTCTTGGTTTCTGGAAATGATAAAACCGGCGTACCAACAGCCAATCGACAGCGTTACTTTGGCGAAAGCCATAGCAATGCTTGAAAATAATTTAAAATTATTGCATCCGTTTATGCCGTTCCTGACAGAGGAAATTTGGCAAATTCTTGCCGAAAGAACTACAGATGAAGCATTAATCGTTTCGACTTGGCCAGAAATAAAACCGTTTGATTCCCGTTTAATTGCTGATTTTGAAAACACAATGGAGGTTATTTCCGGAATTCGTACGATCCGTAAAGACAAGAATATTCCGTTTAAAGATGCGATTGAATTTAAAATTGTCAATAATGACAATACTTCGGCTTATTTTGATTCGGTGGTGACTAAATTAGGAAACTTGACTTCCTTAGAATATGTTTTGGATAAAGTGGATGGCGCCTTGTCTTTCCGTGTCAAATCGAATGAATATTTCATCCCAATCACCGGAAATATTGACGTGCAAGCTGAAATTGCTAAACTGACGGCGGAGTTAGTCTATACGCAAGGTTTCTTGAAATCAGTACAAAATAAACTAGCCAACGAGAAATTTGTGGCTGGTGCACCGGAGAAAGTTTTAGCCAACGAAAGACAAAAAGAAGCAGATGCTCTGGCAAAAATGGAAACTATCGAGCACAGTTTGGCTGGATTGAAATAGACTTAGTCAAAATATATAAACCCGACCCATTTTCAATATGGGTCGGGTTCTTTTTTATGTCAACTTAGTTTAGCAGGATTGAAGTAGAAATTTAGCCAAATAAAAACAAAAATAATAACGGAAATATAATTCCGGCAACGGCCAGTTTCCAACCCCTGTTTTTCCAACTGAATTTTCCGGCTTTAATCATAACCGTTCCTGTTAAGGCAATAATGATTAAGCTGATCGCAAAAATATCAGAATAATAAATCCAAAAATTAGAGGTGTTTTTATGCAATTTCATCGTTTGGCTGATAATTGGCGTTTTAGAGAAGGAAACAATCTCACCTTTTCCAGTTTTCAGGTCAATTTCGACATCGTGCTTTTCAAAAGAAATTTTAAAGGTTCCTTTTTTTACCATTTGACGTCTCATTTTATCATCGATGCCCAATTGTTTGCCTAAATCTTCAGCAAATTTTTCGTTAATTTCATTTTCAGCAAAAACTTTTACTTGGATAGCCTTGGTTTCGGTAGTGTATTTTTCCGGATGCCAGTATTCTCTGTGGTTCATCATAAGTCCTGAGAGGGCAAAAGAAACAATTAATCCGATATAGAAATACCCTAAATCACGGTGTAAATTTCTTGCTTTTATTTTCATCATGGGTTTGAATTTTAGGTTTTGAATTATTAATCAGACTTTTTATTTGGCAAAAGGTTTAATTAGAATTTATATTTTAAGCTGGTCATCACTTGACGAGGTGCTGTTGGGTTTACACTGTAATTTTCATGTACGGTATAATTCAAAACATTTGTAATATTTGACAATCTGCATAATAGAGAGAATTTCTCCCAGTTGTATCCTACTGAAACATCAATTGTGGTGTATCCTTTTATTGGAATTTCTCGGTCATAAATCCCGTTAGGCAAGGATTGGTCAATTTGATTATTCCATCCGCCTACTCTTTTTCCAATATAATTCCCTAAAGCTCCAACAGATACTCCTTTTAATATTCCGGAAGGCAGCGTATAAAAAAAGCTTAGATTAGCTGTATTAGCCGGAGTTCTGGCCAAACGATCTCCTTCTATAAAGCTTCCTTTTATACCGGATGTTTTAGTATAGCGCATGTCATTATAACTGTAACCGGCTATGATATTTAAGCCTTCTATGGGTTTTGCAATAATGTCAAATTCGACCCCTTTACTGGTGGTTTCTCCGCTTAAAATTTTTATCGATGTATCGATATTGCTGGAACCATCGGCTTTGAATTCAGCAGTTTGTGCTAAGTTGCTATTGGTAATTTGGTACACCGTTACGTTTGTGCTTAGTATTCCTCTCCAGAAATCCTTTTTGATTCCAACTTCATACTGGTCTATGATAGACGGTTCAATGGCTTTTAAATCTACTGTAGTTCCGGTGTTTGGTGTAAATGAATTGGAGTAACTTGCAAAAAGGGACATGTTTTTTGTAGGTTGAAATACAAGTCCTAGTTTTGGGGTGAAAGCAACATCTTTGCGTTTTGGAGCTTCGGTAACTGTGGTTTTAAGGACATCCGTTGTCGCTACTTGAGCTTCTTGCCAAGACCACCTAATTCCTGCTAAAACTTTAAATTTATCGGTTAGTGAAATTAAATCTTGGGCGTATATCCCAAAACGGTTGGTGTCTGTTTTTACGATTCTGGTTGTAGTTGCATCCGGTATGGCACCGCCTTGATTGAAATTTTCAAAATCAAAAATGTTTCCACTGCCATAGGTTGTAGGGCTGAATGCAAAAGCATAGGCTTGTGTAAATGCATTTTCCATATCAACTCCCGTGAATAGTTGGTGTTTTACCTTTCCAGTTTTAAAGTTACCTTGTATGCTGAATTGTTCTCCAATGATTTGTTCCAGATTTTTGTTTTGTCCTAAGGGTCTTTTCCAGTCACCGTTTGTTGCCGGTTGAATGCGTTCCGTTCCTTTTGAAGTTCGGTCGTAGTTTTGAAAAGAGGTATTGAAGTTTAATTTCCAATTGCTGTTAAAATCATGTTTTACTAAGGTAGATACGGTGGCTTGTTTTGTTTGTCCATTAGACCAATTTGCCCCTAAATAAGTATTTCGAGGAAGTTCAACAATTTCTTTTCCGATGATTCCAGTACCAAAATCCGGAGTCCAGTCATCGTGCAGATAATCTCCTTGTACTATGATTTCAGTCTTGGCACTCACTGTAAAAAGGAAAGAAGGATTGATGTAATACCGTTCTTTGGTCACATTATCTCTGAAGCTTTCAGAGTTTTCATAAGAGCCGGTGAATCGATAGGCAATATTATCATTTAAGGGACCGTAAATATCGATGGAAGGTTTGTAAAAAGAATAGCTGCCCATTTGCATCGCAATTTCTCCTCCTTTTTTAAAGGAAGGGATTTTGGTCACCATATTCAATATTCCTCCGGGTGCTACATTTCCAAACAATAAAGCGGCACTTCCTTTTAGGACTTCTACTTTCTCTAATGAAGAAACTTCCGGGATTGAACCACTGTTAAAACGGAATCCATTTTTAAACATATTGTTGGCAGACATGTCATACCCTCTTGAAAAGAAGGATTCCTGTGCACTGCCACGAGCGGAACCCACATAGACTCCATTTACGTTTTTGATGACATCACTTAATCTGATTGCCTGTTGCTGTTCGATGATTTCATTTCCTATCACTTGTATGCTTTGGGGAATATCCATTGGTTCCAAACCGGATCGTACTGCTGATAGTGGTTTTTTATGCTGATTTGGAGTTACAATTACTTCTTTAAGAATTTCTCCTTTTTTGTTTTTTATGGTGTCTAAAACGCTATCAAATGTTTCCGTGTCTGCGGTATTTTCAATTGCTTGTGCTGTTTCTTGTGCAAAGCCACTTATGCTGAATAACAAAACTAAAACGGGTATTAAAATGTTTCTCATGGTTGTTTATTTGGAATGATTAAAAATAACGATGCAAATATAGAATCTGAATTTGATTTAACAAAACTTATTTAGATTAAATATGGATAATAATTTAAATGTTTTTTAATGTATTGTAATACAGTTTTTTAAATAAAAAAAATCCTTGCTTTTAGACAAGGATTTTTAATTTTAGCGTGAAACGTTAAATTTTAACATTTGATTTTCGGTTTCTTCCCCACCAAATATAGCATCCGGTTATAGGAAGACTCGCAATAAGTAAACTGATTAAAAAGGCAAATATTTTTCCGGCTATTCCAAAAACGGCACCCGTATGAATGTCGTAATTCAAGAGCAGCAGTTTGTCGGCAATTTTAGCTTCTTTATACCTTCCGTAAAGGTGATCTACTTTTTGTTCTTCTAGGTTGTATTGGTCAAAATAACGATAGTCTATTTTCCAATAGGTGCCTTCCTCAGGATTTGCATTTGCAGCAATAGAAGAATTGGCACTTTCCGGTGGATGCACTTCTATAGATTTTGCTTTTGGATATTCTTTTTGCATCAAAGTCCAAATTTGATCCAGCGGTTTATCTACTTTTTTTGTTTTTATAGTCGAAATTGGATCTTCATAAACCAATGATTTTTCTCCACCAAGAACCGTATAATAAGAATAACCAAACCATTGGAAACCCCAGACTAAACCCGTAATTGCAAAAATAAGGGCAATTATAAGCACGTATAAGCCAGTAATATTATGCAAGTCATAGTTTTTGCGTTTCCATTTTAATCCTTTTTTCCATTTAAACCAAAAACGTTGTTTGGCAGCATTTTTATTTTTTGGATACCAAAGAATCATTCCCGTAATCAGCAGAATCAAAAACACTAAAGTTGCCGATGCCGTAACGGTTTGTCCGATTTCATGAGGCAGCCAAAGATAAAAATGACCGTCAAGAATAAAGTTAAAAAACCCATCTTCCATATTGGTTTTTTCAAGGACTTCACCTGTATACGGATTGAGGTACACAATATAATGATAGGAAGGTTCGTAATGGAAAAATATAGCTTCCACTGATTTGACAGAACCATTGTATTTTATGGCATGTAACACTTTGTTTGGAATTTCTTTTCGGGCAATTTCTTCCAATTGCGTAGGTAATAGAAATGGTTTTTCCTGTTTTATAACAAACCTGTACTCATCGGTGTAATCTTGTATTTCTTCCTGAAAGGCATACAAACTTCCCGTGATGGCAATTATGAAAACAAGTATGCCTGAGGATAAGCCAAGCCAAAGATGGATTTTTAGGATTGCTTTTTTTAAGGTGTTATTTTTCATTATAAATGGATTAAACTCCTCCAGGGAAAGAGGAGTTTAGTTAGACAAAACGAATTAGGAATCTTAAAATTTATACGTCAAACCGGCAGTTACACTTCTTAATCGCTGTGGAGTTACAGTAGACCAGCCTGAATAATATTTTTCGTTTAATATATTATTTAATTTTAAAGCTAAATTGAATTTATCATTCGAATACGACAAAGCCGAATTTAATATGGTATAACTTGGTAAGACAAACGTTCCGATATTCGCTCTGTTCAACGTTTTATATTCACTGGCAAGGTTTCCGCCAAATCCAAGACCGAATCCTTTTAATTTCCCGGAAGTCAACGTGTAATTTGCCCAAAAATTTACTAGCGTTTCTGGTCCGGCTTCTTCAGGTCTTAATCCTAAATATCCATCACCGGGATTGTCTTTTGTAACTTCACTTTTGTTATTACTGAATCCAGCAATCACATTAAATCCTTTCATTGGGTTTGCCGTAAAACTGATTTCAACTCCTTTACTGTTGACTTCACCGCCCTGAATTGCGTTGTTAATATTGTTTGGATCCGTCATTAATCGGTTTTTTACATCAATGTTGTAGTAGCTAATCGATGCCGAAATGATGTCTTTGTATAAGTTCGTTTTTAATCCAAATTCATATTGATTAGCTTGCTCCGGATCAAAAGATTCCATTCTTGGATTAGAACCATCCACTTCAGAAACTTCTCGTGGCGTTACATTTACAAAGCCATTCATATAATTTGAAAAAACCGAAACTTTATCTTTAATCAACATATAAACCAGACCGAATTTTGGAGAAACGGCTGCTTGGCTGTTTTCTTCGGTCGCTGTTTTCGATTTGAAATAATCGACGCGCAAACTGATCATTGCAGATAATTTATCGGTAACATTCAACACATCAGAGGCGTACGCACTAATAACCTCAACTTCAGCATTTGAATTTCCGTCAAACGAATCTACTAAAAGATTATCAACTCCCGCTTGGGTCAAATCTCCGGTATCTGATCCATCGATTAAGGAGACAATTCCGTTTCCAACCCAGCCGGTACTCCCGTTTATAATATTTGATTTATAATAATCGACACCAGCAACCAATCGGTTTCTTAAGTTTCCAATTTTAAAGTCTCCAATAAAATTTTGTTGAATATCCGTTGCTAAAGTTTCTCCGTTTCTTTTAGAAATGAATCGTGTAAAATCATTTCCGTTTGATGCATCAAATAAATAG
This sequence comes from Flavobacterium sp. GSP27, assembly GCF_003970395.1. Taxonomy (NCBI): domain Bacteria; kingdom Pseudomonadati; phylum Bacteroidota; class Flavobacteriia; order Flavobacteriales; family Flavobacteriaceae; genus Flavobacterium; species Flavobacterium sp. GSP27. The sequence continues at coordinate 37,298 of NZ_RYDP01000014.1, forward strand.
GAATAATACCCATTTGTTTTACTGTTGCTTCTGGATAATACCGTTTGTGAAGTCCACTGATCCGATATTTTATAAAACATTTGAGCCTGTAAATTATAAGTAGGATTGCTGATGGACAGCTCGTTTGAAGTGAATGATTTATTATAGTTTTTTTCGAATAATTCCATCGAATCAAATGATAGAGCGGAATTTCTGTTCAAGAAAAGCATCGGGGCATTTGATGAATTTCGGTTTGTAAATTCAGTATTGATCAAGAACGAAAGTTTATCACTAACTTTATAACTCAAGGAAGGCGCAAAGAAAAAGGATTTGCCAAAACCGGCATCCTGAAACGAATTTTCTTTTTGGTAGGCTGTATTGATTCGTACGGAAACATCCGTGTTTAGCGGGATATTTACATCTGCAGTAAGGCGATCCATACCATACGATCCGGCATTATAACTGATTTCTCCACCAAATCTTGAATAAGGTTTTTTAGTTACAATATTTATTAAACCTCCGTATGAAATCAAACTACTACCAAATAATGTTCCTGAAGGTCCTTTGATCACTTCAATATTGTCCACGTTGGCCGGATCAATACTTCCATTGTTGATTCCGGGAAGCCCGTTGATCATTGTTGGCTGAACTGAAAAACCTCTCATGGAAAAATATTCAGCACCATCGCCGCCACGCCCGGTTGATTCCCAAAGACGCGTGATTCCAGTTGCATTTTTTAGCGCATCACTAAAGTTAGTAACCACTTGTTCTTTCATTAACTCGCTGGTAACGGTGTTGTACACCTGTGGATTTTCAATATTATTCAAAGGCATTTTAGAGACTGTGGTACTTTTTTCTCTTTTATACCTGTATTTGTTGGTGTTTATAATCACTTCTTTCAATGTTTTTAAGGTATCTTTTTCTTGCTCTTTCTTTTCTTGAGCAGTAACCGTTATTCCAAAAAGCAAAACGAACAGGTAAAAGGCAGGTATCTTTTTCATTTATTTAGATTAATTAAAAATAAGTTGCAAATATAAGAGTGCTTTTGTTCTTAACAAAACTTATTTAGACTAATTAGAGATAATATTTAAAATTAATTTTTATTCCACTGCAAAACAGTTTTTTAACGGCATAAAAAAACCTTGCTTATTTCGAGCAAGGTTTTGATTGGAACTAAAATGTTAAAATTTTAGTTGATTTTTTTCATTGAATATTGTTCGGAACTGGGTTTTCCTTGCTGGATTCCTGAAATTTTTGTCACCATACTGTCTGGATTGATTTCACTATAAATAATTTTTTGAGGATAATCATGTTTCGGGTTTTCAAAAACCAGTTGTTTCTCAGTTGTCGTTGTCAACTTGAATGCGACTGCTTTTTCCTCGTTTTGTCCTTTTACCATAGTAGAATACGTTAATTCTTCTCCTTTTTGTTGCAAAATAATAGATTCAAAATGCAAAGTGTCTTTTTCTTTGATAAAATAGGATTGCGCTTCAAAAGTACTGTCGTTTACTTTTTTCCAAGTTTCAGAAAGATTTCCATCAACGGATTTATTTTCCCAATTTCCTAAAATCCAATTGGCGGCTTTCATTTTTTCTAATTCATTTGCATCCGATTCTTTGCAGGAAAAAATGGTTAACAAAAGTAATATAAGAGTTGTTTTTTGAAACATTGGTGTAAATATTTGGTGTTATTTTGAACTGCTAAATTAAGAAAAAATAGAATAACGTCGCTTTTTTAGTTTTGGAATCACAGGTTCACCATATAAGTCATATAAGTTTTTAATTTGAATAGAATAAAGGAAAAAAACAGTTCATTTAAGGAAAGTCGCATAGTTCATAAAGAATGTTTTAACTTACGTTCTCTTCAGCCAATGTGACAAATAAACTAACTTTCTTAACCCGTTGGGTGCAATTAATTTTTGATGATAATTTTCGTCAGTTCGAGTGATCCCGCTTTTGGGCGGGATTATATCGAGAACTAGAAAATTAGTATTAAAAACGGTTCTCGATACACGTCACTTCGAGTGCGAAGCGTATCGAGAAGTTTGTTCCATTTTACTACACAAAAAACACTCGAACTGACGTTTTGAATAATTGCACCCAACGGGTTTTCTTATATAACTTAAGTAATGACTAAAATTTAATGTCGTATTTTAATAAAGCACTAAATTTCTTTTCCACAGATTAGCACAGATTAATTCGTTATGTAATTTTAAAAATCTTTTTAATCCTTACAATCTGTGGCAAAAACTCTTTTTAATAATTGCGACAATATATCTTTCTTGCTACTTATATGGTTAAAACAAAATTTAATCACTTTCATTCAAAATAATATAAACCAATTCTTTAGTTGGTTTTTGATCTTTCAGTTTTGCTCTGACCACATCAAAAGGCACTTTGAAATCACAGCCTGATTTATAATCGCTGCAACCATAAGCCATTTTTCCTTTTAGCACCGTTCCTTTCTTGCATTTCGGACAGGCTAATTCGTCCGGAATGACTTTTTTTAAAGCTTTCTTGGCTTCTAATTGAAGTTGGAAATTTTCGTCAAAACGAAGCAAACCTTCCACAGTGCCGATATCAGTTTTAAAATCTTTCAAGTTTACAGTAGATCCTTTTTGTAGTAATCGCAAGTATTGGTTCTCGGATATTTTTTTTTCTGCAAAAGTGTAAGGCAATAGGAACGTGCAACCTGCTTTATAATTGGTACATCCAAATGAAGATTTTCCTTTGATAAGTGTTCCTTTTCTGCATTTTGGACAGGCTTCCGCCAAAATCCCTGCGGCTTTCTTTTTCTCGACTTTAACAACTTCTTTTTGAATGCTTCCCGCATGCGAGATATTGGCACGTCTGGTTTCACTTCGCACTTCATAGACCAAAGCTTCTACCATGTTTTTCATGTTCTTAATAAACGCAGCAGCGGTAAAAGTTCCTTTTTCAATATCTTTCAACTGCTTTTCCCAAGAGCCGGTGAGTTCAGCTGATTTAATCAAATCATTTTGAATGGTGTCAATAAGCTGAATTCCCGTAGGTGTTGGCAATACCTGTTTTTTGTTCCTAATGATGTATTGGCGTTTAAACAGCGTTTCAATAATATTGGCTCGCGTGGAGGGACGCCCAATACCGTTTTCTTTCATCAATTCGCGTAAATCTTCATCATCCACTTGCTTACCTGCAGTTTCCATAGCGCGCAATAAAGTAGCTTCGGTGAACTGATTCGGTGGTTTGGTTTCCTTTTCTAAAAACGAGGGTTCGTGTGGCCCTTTTTCACCTACAACAAAACTCGGTAAAATATCGGCTTCTTTTTCTTTGGCGTTTGGGTCTTCAAAGACTACGCGAAATCCCTTTTTCAGGATTTCTTTTCCTGTCGTTTTGAAGGCTACATCTGCTGCTTTCCCAATAACGGTTGTATTGGCAACCAAACAATCGTCATAAAACACGGCTATAAATCGCTTGGTAATTATGTCATATACTTGCTGCTGATTGTATTGCAAGTTGGATTGAATCCCCGTTGGAATAATCGCATGGTGATCCGTAACTTTTTTATCGTTGAAAACTTTGGGCGATTTTTTTATCTTTTTTCCCAAAAGCGGTTGCGTCAACGCAGCATAATTCGTCAAGTTTTTCAGAATCCCAGCCACTTTTGGATAGATATCATTGGGCAAAAACGTCGTATCAACTCTGGGATACGTAACTACTTTTTGTTCGTACAAAGTTTGGACAATTTTGAGTGTTTCATCTGCCGTAAAACCAAATTTGGTATTGCAATACACCTGTAATCCTGTTAAATCAAATAGTTTAGGTGCAAACTCATTGCCATTCTTTTTTTCGACAGAAACAATTTCGAACTCACTTTCCTTGACTTTATTGGCCAAGAGTTCGCCATCTTCTTTTTTCAAAAAGCGTCCTTCTTCATAGCTGAAAAGCGTTTCTCTGTATAAAGTTTGCAACTCCCAATACGGTTGCGGTTTGAAATTCTCGATTTCCTTGAATCGGTCCACAACCATTGCCAATGTTGGGGTTTGCACCCTGCCAATAGACAAAACTTGTTTGTATCCGCCATGTTTTACGGTGTACAAACGCGTGGCATTCATGCCCAGTAACCAGTCGCCAATGGCTCTGGAAAATCCTGCATAGTATAAATTATCATAGTAGGCAGATGGTTTCAAGTTCTGGAAACCCTCTTTGATGGCTTCGGTGGTTAGGGAAGAAATCCACAAGCGTTGCACCTCGCCTTTATAATTGGCTTCGTTCATCACCCAGCGTTGAATAAGTTCACCCTCTTGCCCGGCATCCCCGCAGTTGATGACCAACTCGGCTTTGTCGAAAAGGCTTTTTATGATTCGGAATTGCTTTTGGATCCCCGAATTCTCGACCACTTTGGTTTCGAATTTGTCGGGAAGCATGGGCAGATTGTTCAAATCCCAACTTTTCCAATGGGGCTTGTAATCGTTCGGTTCTTTTAAGGTACATAAATGCCCAAAAGTGTAGGTGACCTGATAACCATTGCCTTCATAATATCCGTCATGCTTGGTATTAGCTCCCAAAACGGATGCGATTTCGCGGGCGACACTTGGTTTTTCGGCAATACAGACCTTCATTTTTGCTACTTATTTTGAGGGCGCAAATTAGGAATTTAGAAATTGGTATTAAAAATAAATTTTATGGAGTTATGAACTGGTATGTGATTCATTGCGAGGAACGAAGCAATCCCATTCAGTTGGTCTATTATTTATTTGCTTATCGTTATGGGCACAGAATACAATTCTGCGCTAACGATTGTGGATATTCGAGCGATCGGTAATACAGACCTTCATTTTTGCTACTTATTTTGAGGGCGCAAATTAGGAATTTACAAATTGGTATTAAAAAGAAATTTTGTGGAGTTATGAACGGTTAGGACGTGCTGTTTATTAGGAGCAGTACGAATGGCGTTTTTTCAAGAACCCATCTTCCTGCTGTCCGCTGTATCCACGCTAAAAAGCGTGGGATGCCGCTTCCATCAGGGCTAAAGATTTCGTTTTGTTTTCATAATAACGAAAAAAAAAACATAAAATATTGAAACAGATTTTTCTAGTAATAGTAGAAACAAGCGTTCCGGCCTTGCGAAATTTTATGCATTACATCTGTTTGTGTGCAAGAGCGGAAAGCTTGTGATAACGGGGTTCAAGTGGGGAAATAGTTGTGTAGATAAATTTTATTTGTGTAATAATTACTCACTTTTTTTTCTGAGTTTTTCGTAATGTGTTGATTGTCATTTTAAAGTGATCTTGGAACAAATATTGCTAAATCGAACTGTATAATTTCTCCTGTTCATTGTATAGGAATATTTATTCGCGCAAGCTATAAATAAATTAATAATTAATGAGATTTTAATAAACCAATAACCTATAATTTTTAGTAGTACAATTATGAAAAGTGAAACGAGTATTTTAAAACAAGTTTATTCCCCCAGCCCTGATATCAGTTCCGTTTTTCGAATTAATCTCAGGGCATTAAAAATAGGATTTAAGAGAAACAGTAGTCCATTAGCTGCTTTAGTGCTGATTGGTACTTTTTTACTACTGATAGCGGGAGCGTTTTTAGTATATAATTTACAATCTGATTTTGAAGCCCTACATGATTCCCGGGTAAATTCTACATGGGGGTTTTTATTTTTGATTCTGAGCACTGTATTGTTTTTCTTTTACGGAAGTGTCTTTGTATACAACCTATATCACTATTTAGCCTATAAGCCTATTGAATCCGTTACGGACGAATTATTGCCTACTTGTACCGTGATTGTTCCTGCCTATAATGAGGGAAAATTGGTTTGGAATACCTTGATTAGCTTAGCTGCCAGCGACTATCCGGAACATAAATTGCAACTATTTGCCATTGATGATGGTAGTAAAGATGATACGTGGTACTGGATGCAGCAAGCAAAATTGAGATTAGGAGATCGTTTGTCCATTTATCAGCAACCTAAAAACCAAGGAAAACGTCAGGCATTAAATCGTGGATTTGAAATGGGTACCGGAGAAATCTTTGTAACAGTTGATAGTGATTCAATTGTCAAAGTAGATACTTTGCGTAATCTTGTAAGTCCGTTTATCACCAATAAAGAATGTGGCGCTGTTGCCGGAAATGTACAGGTCTTAAATAATCAAAAGGCTATATTGCCTAAAATGTTGAATGTGAGTTTTGTAATGAGTTTTGAATTCATGCGTTCCGCAGAAAGTAGTTTAGGATCTGTTTTATGTACTCCAGGAGCCGCAGCGGCTTATCGTAAATCAGCAGTGCTTGCTTGTCTCCCGGAATGGATTAACCAAACCTTTATGGGGAAACCTTCGGATATTGGTGAGGATCGAGCGATGACAAATATGATTCTGAAACAAGGGTCTCAGGTATTATTTCAAAGCAATGCATTGGTTTTGACAAACGTACCAGAGGAATATACCGGTTTGTATAAAATGTTCATCAGATGGGGCAGAAGTAATGTTCGCGAAAATATTATGATGGCTAAATATGTGTTCAAGAATTTTAGGAATAGCTCTAAATTTGGAACCAGGCTTTTGTTCTTAAATCAGTCGCTAAAGATCATAATGGCTATTCCGTTTCTGCTATTTATGATGTTTCTTATCTTCACACATCCTCTTTTATTGATTAGTTCTACGCTATTAGGAATATTGATTTTTTCTAGTTTTCCAGTTTTATTTTATGCGAAACGCTATTCAGTTGTGGAGTCCTTTTGGGCGTATTCATACAGTGTTTTTTATACTTTTAGTCTGTTTTGGATCATGCCATATGCTATTTTTACGGCTAATAAAAGCGGGTGGTTAACGCGAGGTTTGTCCCAAAAAGAATAAGCCATTGTTCCGAAATTAAATATAAAACGACTTGAAATATGCAGTAGCTATTTCAAGTCGTTTTTTTAGCTTCAGAACGATTACAACTTTTACAGGCTTCTCGATACAATTTTTAGTAGTAAAGCTGTCGCATTACTATTAAAAATCACTCGAAGGGACGGTACATGAGATTGATTTATTCGGATAAAAAATATATTGATTAGTACAAACACCTTAGCCCTGATGGAAAGATTGGAATGACAGCAGGAAATAGCTCCTGAAAAACTTGAAACATCAAACTTGAAACTTTAAACAAAAATTTCGTATTTTTGCACTCCAATAAAAGGACTAAGAAAATGTTAGATAGACTTCAAATAGTAAAACAACGTTTCGATGAGATTTCGGATTTGATTATTCAGCCGGATGTTATTATGGATCAGAAGCGTTATGTGCAATTGAATCAAGAGTACAAAAGTTTAAAAGCTTTGGCTGAAAAACGCGATGAATATGTTGTTTTGATGGCAAACATCGACGAAGCAAACGAAATAATTGCCGATAACAGTGATGCGGATATGACCGAAATGGCCAAAATGCAACTGGACGAAGCTAAGGAAAGATTGCCGGAACTGGAGGATGAAATCAAATTTATGTTGATTCCTAAAGATCCCGAAGATGCTAAAAATGTTATGGTGGAGATTCGTGCCGGAACGGGTGGGGATGAAGCGAGTATTTTTGCCGGGGATTTGTTCCGTATGTACACGAAATATTGTGAGAACAGAGGTTGGAGAACGTCGGTAGTGGATATGAATGAGGGAACTTCGGGTGGTTTCAAAGAGGTGATTTTTGAAGTTACCGGTGAGGATGTTTACGGAACCTTGAAGTTTGAAGCAGGTGTTCACCGTGTACAACGGGTACCGCAAACGGAAACACAAGGACGTGTTCACACATCAGCGGCGACTGTTATGGTATTGCCGGAAGCAGAGGAATTTGATGTGCAAATTGATATGAATGATGTGCGTGTGGATTTCTTCTGTTCGTCAGGACCTGGTGGACAATCGGTAAATACAACTAAATCAGCGGTTCGGTTGACGCACATTCCAACTGGATTGGTGGCGCAATGTCAGGATCAGAAATCACAACACAAGAATAAAGATAAAGCTTTTGGCGTTTTGCGTTCCCGTTTGTACGAACAGGAATTAGCCAAAAAACAAGCGGAAGATGCTACAACGCGTACGTCTCAGGTAAGTTCTGGTGACCGTTCTGCAAAAATCCGTACCTATAATTATGCACAAGGCCGTGTAACGGATCACCGTGTAGGTTTGACGTTGTACGATTTGGGAAATATCATGAATGGTGATATTCAGAAAATTGTAGATGAGTTGGCGTTAGTCAACAACATGGAAAAACTGAAAGAAGCCAGCGAAGTATATTAATAACTAAGCCTCATTTATTGAGGCTTTTTTTTGGAGCTATTTCCCGCTTTCACCTTTATCTCTTCGTTTCACTGCGAGGATATCGGCTCAATCGGGGCTAAAAACGGATAGTAGATAAAATAATATTGTAATCTTTGCTAAAAACTTTGCGAACTTTGCGTTTAAACACACAACAATGACTACACAACAACTTATTGACCAAATCAGAAGCAAGAAATCATTCCTAGCAGTAGGACTCGATGTCGATTTGACTAAAATTCCACAGCATCTACTAGAATTGGAAGATCCCATTTTCGAATTCAATAAAGCGATAATCGATGCAACGCATGATTTGGCTGTGGCTTATAAACCTAATATTGCTTTTTATGAAGCGTATGGTTTGAAAGGATGGACGTCTCTACAAAAAACAATCGATTACATCAACTCAACGTATCCGGATATTTTTACTATTGCCGATGCCAAACGTGGTGATATTGGTAATACGTCTGCTATGTATGCCAAAGCTTTTTTTGAAGATTTGAATTTTGACAGTATTACCGTTGCTCCTTATATGGGAAAAGATTCAGTGGAGCCTTTTCTGGCTTTCAAAAATAAACATACGATTATGTTGGCTTTGACTTCTAACGAAGGTGCTTTTGATTTTCAGACTTTAAACGTAAACGGAAAAGAATTGTACAAACAAGTTTTGGAAATATCTAAAAACTGGAAAAACAGCGAAAACCTGATGTATGTTGTAGGTGCAACAAAAGCTGAATATTTCACTGAAATTCGCAAAATTGTTCCTGACAGTTTCTTGCTTGTTCCCGGAGTAGGAGCACAAGGCGGAAGTCTGGCTGAAGTTTGTAAATACGGAATGAATGCGAATGTTGGATTACTAATCAATTCTTCCAGAGCGATTATTTATGCTTCAAACGGAACTGATTTTGCCGATAAAGCAAGAACCGAAGCGTTGAAAATGCAACAGGAAATGGAGCAAATTATGAGTTTGAAGTTTAACGTTTAACGTTTTTGGGTTTTTATAAAATATTTTGAATTCAATCATTCTTCATTTTAAACCATTAAGAAATTAAGTTTTATTACCCTTGCGCTAAGATTTGAATCAAAAATTTTAGCGCTAAACTTTTTAAGCCTTAATTTTTCTAAATTTCTTAATGGTTTAAAAATATAATTTTTGATTAAATTTACTAAACATTAAACATTAAACTTGAGACAAAAAACTTTAATCGATCAAATCGGAATAACACATTCTTTTGAAACTTCGCCAAAACGCATTATATCATTGGTTCCCTCACAAACGGAATTGCTGTATGATTTAGGTTTGGAAGACCGAATTATAGGAATTACAAAATTCTGTGTGCATCCGTATCATTTTAAGTCGACCAAGAAAATAGTTGGTGGCACCAAAAAAGTGCATTACGAAAAAATCAGATTGTTGCAACCGGATATTGTCATTTGTAACAAAGAGGAAAATACCGCTGAAATTGTGGAAGAGTTGCGTAAAATTTGTCCGGTTTGGGTGACCAATATCATCACGATTGAAGATAATTTTCAGATGATTGCCGACTTTGGTCAACTTTTCAATTGCAGAACCGAAGCCCAGAAATGGAACGATAAATTGGCTTTTGCCCTGAGCGATTTTAAAAACTTTATAAAAGATAAGCCGCAACAAAAAGTAGTATATTTCATTTGGAAAAATCCTTTTATGGTTGCCGGTTCTAATAATTTTATCAATGAATTACTGAAACTAAACCATTTTCAAAACATATATGCAGGCAATGCCGAGACTTCTGGACGTTACCCGGAAATTGAACTCAAAAAAATGCGTTTAGAAGGGGATCCGGATTTGGTTTTTCTTTCATCAGAGCCGTATCCTTTCAAAGAGGAAGATGCTTTCGAAATAGGAAGACACACACACCACGCAAAAACGGTATTTGTAGATGGTGAAATGTTTTCCTGGTATGGAAGCAGGCTGTTAAAAGCGTTTGACTATTTTAAAAAAATGCATCAAAAATTATAATTCGCATTCTTCTAAAATCAATTTTTCTGTTGTCACGATCGATTTAACAGAAGAATTTTCGATATGGAAATTTAGTTCTGAGAACTTTTGGTACTCTTTTTTAAGCTTTTCTATTTCACTTTTCTCTTGCAATAATCCTTTCATGGGTGATGATTTTATGCAAATTTACATTTTACGATCTTAAAAGAAGCATTATTATTTGTTAAGATTGGGATTTAAAATTAATGTGCTATTTTTACAAAAAAAAGACGTGATCAATTATACCATTTACGAAAATAAAAACAGCGACCAATGGGTAACTTTTGTTCACGGTGCTGGTGGAAGTTCGTCTATATGGTTCAAACAAATACGGGATTTTAAGAAACAGCATAGTGTTTTATTATTGGATTTACGCGGTCACGGGGAATCAAAACCTACGCTGAAAACAGCTTTCAAACAAAAATATACTTTTTCGGCTTTGGCCAATGATATTCTGGAAGTCTTAAACCATCTCAAAATTGAAAAATCACATTTTGTCGGAATTTCATTGGGAACCATACTCATCAGACAATTGGCTGAAATGTATCCGGAACGCGTGCAAAGCATGATCCTTGGCGGTGCGATATTGAAAATGAATTTCCGTTCTCAAGTATTGATGCGATTGGGTAATTTGTTTAAATATGTACTGCCTTATTTGGTTTTATATCAGTTTTTTGCCTTTGTCATCATGCCAAAAAAAAGTCACAAACAGTCTCGGGTGCTTTTTATCAACGAGGCCAAGAAATTATACCAAAAAGAATTTATCAAATGGTTTAAACTCACCGCCGAAATAAATCCGGTACTCAAATGGTTCCGTCAGGTCGAGTTAAATATTCCTACGCTTTATGTGATGGGCGAAGAGGATTATATGTTTTTACCATCAGTTAAAAAAGTGGTAGAAAATCATTACAAATCGTCTACGTTGTTTGTAATACAAAACTGTGGACATGTAGTCAATGTGGAACAGCCTAATGTTTTTAACGATGCTGTTCTTTCTTTTATAAACACTGCTAAATAAAAATTGCCTGCATTTTTTATGCAGGCAATTCTTTAACTAACCAAAACCAAAATAATAAATAACCAGTTTATTACTCTGCAAAGATCACACTTACAGAGGCGTTTTGCTGTTAAGATTTTGTTATTACTTTGTTGTACATACGTTAAGTTTTTTTTTATTTTGTTTCAATGCATACTTTTTGTTCACTCGGTAGCAAGTTACACGATGGACTGTCTCAGGTTTTAATTTTGAGTTATCTTTTTGTTTAAGACCTGGATTTTAAAGGGTAATAAGTCTATAGAAATACTATCGTTTTATTGTCATATACTATTGTTTTTCTCTCGGCATGCAGTTTTATGGCTCTTGCCAAAACCGTACGTTCCAGATCACGTCCTTTCATGATGAAATTTTCAATAGAATGACTGTGTGTAACTCGGGTAATATCCTGCTCGATAATTGGACCTTCATCCAATTCCTCAGTCACATAATGACTGGTAGCGCCTATGATTTTAACACCTCTCATGAAAGCTGAGTGATAGGGTTTTGCCCCGGGAAACGCAGGGAGAAAGGAATGATGAATGTTGATGATTTGATTCGGGTATTGCGCAATCAATTTAGGGGTGATAATCTGCATGTAGCGAGCCAAAACAATAAAGTCAATAGTATACTGCTTCAGTAAATCCAGTTGTTTTTGCTCGCCTTCGGCTTTTGTATCTTTGGTAAAAGGTACATAATGAAACGGAATATTAAAACGGTCTGCTACTGGTTTCAAATCCTCATGGTTGCTTATTATCAAAGGAATTTCAAGTGGCAATTCACCAGCGCTGTGGCGTCCTAAAATATCATACAAACAATGGTCGTATTTTGAAACAAATAATGCCATTTTTGGTTTTTCATCTTGGGTGTACATTGCCCAGGACATATTAAACGGTGAAGCCAACGTTGCTTGAAAATCATTTTTAATAGCTTCAATATTCCAATTTTTGGTATTGAATTCACATTCTAAACGCATGAAAAACACATTCTCATTAGCATCAACGTGTTGGTCTAGGTAGATTATATTGCCATCAATGGAGGCAATATAATTTGTAACGGAGGCAATAATTGCTTTTTGATCTTTGCAATGGATTAGGATTGTGATTTTTTGCATTAGCATTTTGTTTTTAGCTTTGTTTTTTAGTAATGATTAGTGTTTTTCAAAACTAAATGTATCTGTGTTTATAAAAAAGTTAGATTGGGTTGTTTTATGTTTAAAAAAATAGCCCAATTTTAATCTATTTGTTGTCCTGCATGGCATAAACTTTATTATTTATTAATAACCAACAGTAACAACGGATAATTTTTAAAATAAAATTGTAAATTGCAGTCTTAAATTATCATATTCATAAAATGGAACAACAAAAACCATATATCCCTAACAATAAAGTAAGAATTGTTACCGCAGCTGCGCTTTTTGACGGTCACGATGCTGCAATCAATATTATGCGTAGAATCATTCAGTCTACAGGCGTTGAGGTAATCCATTTGGGTCACGATCGCAGTGTGGAAGAAGTGGTCAATACCGCGATTCAGGAAGACGCGAATGCTATTGCGATAACTTCGTATCAAGGCGGACACAACGAATATTTCAAATACATGTATGACTTGCTTCAGGAAAAAGGAGCTGGGCAAATCAAGATATTTGGTGGGGGAGGAGGAGTAATCCTGCCTTCTGAAATTGCCGAATTGCAAGCGTACGGAATCACCCGTATTTATGCGCCGGATGACGGTCGCGCGATGGGATTGCAGGGAATGATTAATGATTTAGTACAACAATCTGATTATCCCGTTGGAGATAAACTGACGGATGAAATAAAACATTTGGAAGAAAAAAATCCAAAAGCAATTGCCAGAATTATTTCATCAGCAGAGAATTTCCCAGACATAGCGGCCAAAACTCTGGAAGTTATCCAAAAAAAGAATCAGGGTTGTAAAACTCCGGTTCTTGGAATCACAGGAACAGGTGGAGCAGGAAAATCTTCTTTGGTGGATGAATTAGTGCGTCGTTTTCTAATCGATTTCCCGGAAAAAACTATCGGATTAATATCCGTCGATCCATCAAAAAGAAAAACCGGCGGTGCCTTGTTAGGTGATAGAATCCGAATGAACGCTATTAATAACCCTCGAGTTTACATGCGTTCTTTGGCCACACGCCAATCGAATTTGGCTTTGTCTAAATATGTTGCCGATGCAATCCAAGTGATTAAAGCAGCAAATTATGATATCATAATCCTGGAAACTTCTGGGATTGGACAATCTGATACGGAGATTATGGACCATTCTGACGTTTCTTTATATGTAATGACGCCTGAATTTGGTGCTGCAACTCAACTAGAAAAAATCGACATGCTTGATTTTGCTGACTTGGTAGCGATAAACAAATTTGACAAACGCGGTTCTCTGGATGCATTGAGAGACGTGAAAAAACAATACCAACGCAACCATAATTTATGGGATGCGAATTTAGATACGCTTCCGGTTTTTGGGACTATTGCTTCGCAGTTCAACGATCCGGGAATGAATACGCTGTACAAAGCGATAATGGATAAAGTCCATGAAAAAACGAATTCTGATTTGAAATCAACATTCCAAATCACTCGTGAAATGAGCGAGAAGATTTTCGTTATTCCGCCACACAGAACCCGTTATTTGTCTGAAATTGCCGAGAGCAACCGGAAGTATGATGTTACGGCCGTTAGCCAAGAACAAGTGGCTCAGAAATTGTACGGGATTTTTAAAACGATTGAATCGGTTACTAGAAAAATTCCTGAATTGAATAAAACAGGAATTAATGACGATTCGGTTTTGCCAAGTGCTTTAGAATCTGAAAAACCGGGTGCTGCTGAGGACAAAATATTTTTAAATCTTTTACTAAATCAATTTGATAAAATAAAAATGGATTTGGATCCATACAACTGGGAAATCATTTTGACTTGGGACGAGAAAGTAAACAAGTACAAGAATCCGGTGTATACGTTCAAAGTTCGGGATAGAGAAATCAAAATGGCCACGCACACGGAGTCCCTTTCACATTCTCAAATTCCGAAAATTGCATTGCCAAAGTACAAAGCTTGGGGTGATATTTTACGTTGGTGTTTGCAGGAAAACGTTCCTGGAGAATTTCCCTTTACCGCAGGTTTATATCCTTTTAAACGTGAAGGAGAAGATCCATCTCGTATGTTTGCCGGAGAAGGCGGACCGGAAAGAACGAACAAACGTTTTCATTATGTAAGTGCGGGATTACCGGCAAAACGATTATCAACGGCTTTTGACAGTGTGACTTTATACGGAAACGATCCACATGTACGCCCTGATATTTATGGAAAAATAGGTAATGCCGGAGTTTCTATTTGTTGTTTGGATGATGCTAAGAAATTATATTCTGGTTTTGATTTGGTTCATGCAATGACTTCGGTGAGTATGACTATTAATGGACCGGCACCTATGTTATTAGGGTTTTTCATGAATGCAGCGATTGACCAACAATGTGAGTTTTACATCAAAGAAAATGGCCTTGAAAAAGAAGTTGAGGTAAAAATCAACAAAATATATGCAGCAAAAGGAGTTGAAAGACCGCATTATCAAGGGGATTTGCCCCAAGGGAATAACGGTTTAGGGTTGCTGCTTTTGGGTGTAACCGGAGATCAGGTTTTACCTTTGGAAGTGTATAACGAAATAAAAGCAAGAACGTTATCTCAAGTTCGTGGAACCGTTCAGGCCGATATTCTTAAAGAAGATCAAGCGCAAAATACCTGTATTTTCTCTACTGAATTTGCGTTGCGATTAATGGGTGACGTACAGGAATATTTTATTACTAAGAATGTAAGGAACTTTTATTCGGTTTCTATTTCAGGGTATCATATTGCCGAAGCGGGAGCAAATCCAATTACACAATTGGCTTTCACACTTTCTAATGGGTTCACGTATGTAGAATATTATTTGAGTCGTGGTATGAATATCAATGATTTTGGACCCAACTTATCGTTTTTCTTTTCGAATGGTGTAGATCCTGAATATGCCGTTATCGGTCGTGTGGCACGTAAAATTTGGGCGAAAGCCATGAAAAATAAATATGGCGCTAACGAGCGTGCGCAAATGTTGAAATACCACATTCAGACTTCGGGACGTTCTTTGCACGCACAGGAAATTGATTTCAATGATATTCGTACTACTTTGCAAGCGTTGTATGCCATTTATGACAACTGTAATTCCTTGCATACCAATGCGTATGATGAAGCAATTACAACACCTACAGAAGAATCTGTGCGTCGTGCGATGGCAATTCAGTTGATTATCAATAAAGAATTAGGACTGGCCAAAAATGAAAATCCAATTCAAGGTGCTTTCATTATTGAAGAGCTAACGGATTTAGTCGAAGCGGCAGTTTTATTAGAATTTGACCGAATTACAGAACGTGGTGGCGTGCTTGGAGCTATGGAAACCATGTACCAAAGAAGTAAAATTCAAGAAGAAAGTTTGTATTATGAGACTTTGAAACATACAGGTGAATTTCCTATCATTGGTGTGAATACGTTTTTGAGTTCCAAAGGTTCTCCAACAGTAATCCCCGCCGAAGTAATTCGCGCCACAGAGGAAGAAAAACAATACCAAATTGATATGTTGAACCATTTGCATCAATCCAATCAGGATGTAGTGAAGGATCATTTAAATACGCTTCAGGAAGCAGCCATTAAAAACAAAAATTTATTCGAGCATTTAATGGAAGCGACCAAGGTTTGTTCCTTGGGACAAATAACAGCTGCTTTATTTGAAGTAGGTGGACAATACAGAAGAAATATGTAAGCAGAGAACCACTTTTTGCATCGCAAAAAGTGTGTGAATCGCTTATCCCGCTTTTGGGCGGGCGTGATCTAATTTTTTTTTTAAAAGACCTTACAGTAATGAGAGGTCTTTTTTTGTTCATGTAATTATTGCGACTTTATTACATTTATTCTAAAGTAGCTGTTGGGTGTAATCCAATGCGTTTAATTTTTTAACCACATAGAAACATAGATTTTAAAATTATGTAAGTCGTTTCACTTTTTTGGAGAAAATCATAGCTATATGAAGCCAAAAATTGGGCTGTCCAACTCTTTTTTTCTATGTTTCTATGTGGTTCATTTTTTTAGTTAAGATTAATTGAAATTTTCATTAATTACACCCAACGAGTTAAAGTACTATATTTACATTTTACCTTAAAACCGAATAGTATGAAAAAACTTCAAATTGTATTCTTATTTTTTCTTCTTGGTCATACTGTAGTTTCTTATGCAGCAAAAGCCGATACATTGCAAATTCCTAGTATGGCAATGAATAAAACGTATAAAGCTGCGGTAGTATTACCAAGTTCGTATGCAAAAAGCAAGATTAATTATCCCGTGCTTTATCTGCTGCATGGCGCTTATGGTCATTTTAATGATTGGTTGTCTAAAACTCCGGATAAGAATTTATTGCACAATTTAGCAGATCAGTATAATATCATAATCGTAATGCCGGAAGGAGAAACATTCAGTTTTTATCTGGATAGTCCTGTGAATAAGGGAAGTCAGTTTGAAACGTATATTACAAAAGAAGTAATTCAGAAAGTAGACAACACTTATCGGACAATAAACAACAGAAAAGGACGTGTAATTACGGGACTTTCTATGGGAGGTCACGGAGCATTGTATCTTTCGACAAGACATCCAGAACTATTTTGTGCAGCAGGAAGTATGAGCGGCGCTGTTGATATGGGAAGCATGATTAATCCGGAATCTAAGGAAAGAGTTACTAAATTAATGGAACCTGTTTTTGGGATTGAAGGAGCGCCACAGGAAGTATATGCCTCCAGTGCAGTTTTGAATATGGTGGATAAAATAAAAAGTAACAAACTGGAATTGATTATAGATTGCGGTGTAGATGATTTTTTGATTGAATCCAATAGAGAATTACACCGAAGGCTTGTTTATAATAAAGTTGCTCACGATTATACGGAACGGCCAGGAGCGCATACGTGGGAATATTGGGAAAATGCGTTACCTTTTCATGTGTTGTTTTTTAGCAAAATTTTAAACAATAATGGCGTGGCTGTTGTGGAGAAATAATAACCGAATAGTAATAAAATTTTAAAAAAGCCTTTCGTCTGAGAGGCTTTTTTAGTTCCTTTTAAGCCCAGGATTATTAGGTATAATTTAAGTTTTTTTTCCATAATTGAAAAGCACTTTTTTTTGAGAATAAAGTTTGGCACAATTCATGAATAGAGTTTTTTAATATAAATTATAAAACGATAACGAATGAAAAAAATTACTTTATTTTTAGTTTTCATCGGGATGATGACACTACAAAGTTGTGAAGTGACAGAACTATATAATACCGTTGATAACGGTCCTCGAACTGAAGTGTATGAAGTTACAACTTCGTTCAACTCCAATAATAATTATAGCAGCTTGGTTGTATTTGATCCGCCAATTTATTCTTCGGATTCTGTTTTAGTATACCATTTGTATGATACGGTAAATGGAGCAGATATTTGGAAATTAATGCCTCAAACGTATTATCTGAATAATGGTGGTGAATTAGATTTTAATTTTGATTATTCCAGGTTTGATGTTAAAATTTTTCTTGCGGCTAATTTCAATCTGAATACTTTAGATTCCAGTTGGACACAAAATCAAACTTTTAGAATAGTAATTGTACCAGCAAATTTTGCCTCTACAATAAACAAAAATAATATGGATGCAGTTATGTCCTCATTGAAGGTTAGTAAAAGTGAAATTCAAAAAATAAATTTATAATTTCAGAGAAGTCAAAAAAAAAGGAAATCGAAAGATTTCCTTTTTTTATAGACCTTAAAATTAGGAGACAAACTCTTTGCTGTTTTTTCTAAGTGAAACTACAATTCCCACTATAAGAGCCACCGCTATAAAAGCCAGTGACATCCATTCCGGAATTTCATAATTGTATTTTTTTAGTATGTCATGGGTTAACATTTTCACACCAACAAAACTTAAAATAGCGATTAGACTGTATTCCAGATAACTAAATTTAGCTAACATATTAGCCAGAAAGAAATACATGGATCGCAATCCTAGAATGGCAAAAATATTAGAACTGAAAACTAAAAAGGGGTCATTAGTAATGGCTAAAATAGCAGGAACACTATCAATGGCAAAAACCACATCCATGACTTCAATAACCACAAGAGCTACAAATAGAGGGGTTGCGGCAGTAATGTGTCTTCTTTTGACAAAGAAATGCTCCTCATCCATATGATTAGATATGGGCATTATTTTTTTTAGGCTTTTATAGACGAATGATTTTTTAGGTTCAAATTTTTCATTTTCATTTCCAAACAACATTTTCATGGCAGTATAGATCAGGAAAGCACCAAAAATATACGTCATCCAAGAAAATTTATTGATTAGCATAACGCCAAAAAAGATCATTAGGCCTCTAAAGAATATTGCCCCTAATATTCCCCAAAATAAAACACGATGCTGGTATTGTGGCGGAATTTTAAAAGCAGAAAAGATTATGGCTATGACAAAGATGTTGTCAATGCTTAATGATAATTCAATTAAATATCCGGTAATGAACTTTATGGATGCTGTTGTGGGAGTTAATTGATCCGGATTTGCGATATAATTATTGTTGTAGAGCCAATAAATAACGCCGGAAAACAGGAATGATAAAGTAACCCATATTGCAGTCCACTTACCCGCTTCTTTTGAACTTATAATATGCGGCGTTTTGTTGAAAACACCTAAATCAAGAGCCAAGAAAATCATTACGGCTACTAAGAAAGAAATCCAGACAATCATATATCATATATTTAAAAAGTTGCACAAAGATACTTTTAGATTGTTTAACTTCAATAAATATTTAATCGAAAGTTTGCTGTTGTTTGTGATTGTCTATGTTTATTTTATTTTATGAAAATATCAGTAAAAATAAATAGGGGTGTTTAAATTGCTAAGTTGTTATTATAATTAATATTTTTTGTTAATTTGATAAATTTGACGTGGTTACCCATAAAAAACAGAGGTAATATTTTATAAAAGTAATTATTAAATTATATTTGCATCAAAATAATAGGGGGTTTAATTAATTAAAACAAAATTGTATGTCATCATTACGTTTTCAAGCTTTGAAAGAAGCATCAAACAGAGTTCCAGTAAAATTTGAAGAGACTGATAGAAAATCAACTATTTTTGGTTCAAATGTCTTTAATGACAAAGCAATGAAACAGTTTTTAACTTCAGATGCTTTTAAAGGAGTGCGCGATGCAGTTCAACATGGAACTAAAATAGACAGAAAATTAGCGGATTATATCGCAATGGGAATGAAAGAGTGGGCCTTGGCTAAAGGGGTGACTCATTATACACACTGGTTTCAGCCACTTACAGGAACAACCGCTGAAAAACATGATGCTTTCTTTGAAACTTCGTATGATGGCAGTGATCCAGTAGAGAAATTTGGTGGCGCTCAATTAGTACAACAAGAACCGGATGCATCTAGTTTTCCAAATGGTGGAATCAGAAATACATTTGAAGCTAGAGGGTATACAGCTTGGGATCCAACATCTCCAGCATTTATTTTTGGAACTACTTTGTGTATTCCAACGGTTTTTATTTCCTATACGGGGGAAGCTTTAGACTATAAAACACCTTTGTTGAGAGCTTTGACCGCTATGGATGACGCTGCTACCGAAGTATGTAAATATTTTGATAAAAATGTAAAAAAGGTAACTGCAACTTTAGGTTGGGAACAAGAATATTTCTTAATTGATAGATCTTTAGCAAATTCGCGTCCTGATCTTATGATGACCGGTAGGACTTTGTTAGGACATACATCGGCTAAGGGGCAACAATTAGATGACCATTATTTTGGGTCTATACCTACTCGTGCCTTAATGTATATGAGAGACTTGGAACAAGAATGCATGTTGTTAGGAATTCCTGTGAAAACACGTCATAATGAAGTAGCACCAAATCAATTTGAATTGGCTCCTATTTTTGAAGAAACAAATCTTGCTGTTGATCATAACTGCTTGTTGATGGATGTGATGCAAAAAGTAGGAGAACGCCATGATTTGAAAGTGTTGTTTCATGAAAAACCTTTCAAAGGAGTGAACGGTTCCGGAAAGCATAATAACTGGTCCTTGGCAACAGATACAGGAGTGAATTTATTGAGCCCTAGTAAAACTCCAATGAGTAATTTACAGTTTCTGACTTTCTTTATCAATACAATAAAAGCAGTAAATGATTACGAGTCTTTATTAAGAGGTGCAATTGCTACTGCAAGTAATGATCATAGACTAGGGGCAAATGAAGCACCACCAGCAATTATATCCGTATTTATTGGGGCGCAGTTGACTAAAGTTCTAGCAGAATTAGAAGGTGTAACTGCAGGGAAACTATCTCCAGAAGAAAAAACAGACTTAAAACTAAATGTAGTAGGGAAAATTCCAGATGTTCTTTTGGACAATACAGATAGAAATAGAACATCACCATTCGCTTTTACAGGAAATAAGTTTGAGTTCAGAGCAGTAGGATCATCAGCTAACTGTTCTAATTCAATGACGACTTTGAATACTATTGTAGCAAAACAA
The DNA here is from genome assembly GCF_003970395.1 of Flavobacterium sp. GSP27. Taxonomy (NCBI): domain Bacteria; kingdom Pseudomonadati; phylum Bacteroidota; class Flavobacteriia; order Flavobacteriales; family Flavobacteriaceae; genus Flavobacterium; species Flavobacterium sp. GSP27. The sequence continues at coordinate 58,196 of NZ_RYDP01000014.1, forward strand.
TTAAAAGATTTCAAAATTGAAGTAGATGCGCTGATAGAATCTAAAGACATGAAAAAAGATGATGCTATTTTCAATGTTTTGAGAGAGTACATCAAAGTTTCTAAGAAAATCCTTTTTGAAGGAGACGGATATAGTGAAGCATGGGAAATTGAAGCAGGTAAAAGAGGGTTAAGTAACTTTAAAACAACTCCTGAAGCACTAAAAGCAAGAGCTTCTAAGCAAGCTTTAGATTTGTTTTCTGAAATGGGTATCATGAATCATATTGAAGTGGAGGCACGTTATGAAATAGAATTAGAGGAGTATACTAAGAAAATTCAAATTGAAGGTAGAGTTTTAGGTGATCTTTCTCAAAACCATGTTATTCCAACAGCCATTCGCTACCAAAACACTTTGATTGAAAATGTGAAGGGACTAAAAGAGATTTTTGGTGCTGATTTTGAAAAAATTGCAAAAGAACAAATCATTTTAATCAAAGAAATTTCCGGACATATTGAGGGGATCAATTCTAAAGTTCATGAAATGACCGAAGCTAGAAAGAAAGCCAATGCAATTACTGATGCACATGAAATGGCCCTAGCTTATTGTGATAAAGTAAAACCATTTTTCGAAGAAATTAGAAGCCACTGTGATAAACTGGAGCTGTTAGTGGATGATGAGATTTGGACACTAACAAAATACAGAGAATTGTTATTTACGAAGTAATCTACTTATTAACACATCGAGTGTCATTATAAGTCAAATAATATCTGGATTTACCGGTGCATAGGGTAGTATTATTTTTTGACGCATGCATGCTTGATTGGGAGTAATTTATTGCGCCATTGAAATTTAATAAAAATGTCTATCTGTTTCAGGTAGACATTTTTTTGATGTTTTGCACCTTGAAAGGCTAAATTGAAGGGTGTAAACAAATATTCTTAGTATGACAATTTTAGCAAGAAACACTTCTGATGACTCGATAGGCAAAACCCAAAAAAATAATTACCTTTGCCGCACAACTACCTGCATAAAAGCAGACTTCACAACTAGACTACATGAGTTCAGATACTTCAAAAAGATATGCGCTTCGCGGTGTTTCGGCATCCAAAGAAGATGTTCATAATGCGATAAAAAATATTGATAAAGGATTATATCCACAAGCTTTCTGTAAAATTGTCCCTGATTATTTAACTCAAGACGAAGAATATTGTCTGATCATGCATGCTGACGGAGCGGGAACTAAATCCTCTTTGGCCTACATGTATTGGAAAGAAACAGGCGATATTTCTGTTTGGAAAGGCATTGCCCAAGATGCTTTAATCATGAATATTGACGATTTATTGTGCGTGGGTGCAACGGATAATATTCTGCTTTCATCAACCATTGGAAGAAATAAAAATTTGATTACCGCTGAAGTAATTTCAGCAATTATTAACGGAACCGAAGAACTGATTAAAGAACTGGAATCTTTTGGGGTGACCATTCATTCAACAGGTGGAGAAACTGCTGATGTAGGCGATATTGTTCGAACTATAATTGTAGATTCAACAGTAACTGCTCGTATGAAACGCAGCAAAGTAATTGATAATGCTAATATTAAAGCCGGTGATGTAATTGTAGGATTGGCTTCTTTTGGCCAGGCTACTTACGAGAAAAACTATAATGGCGGAATGGGAAGCAACGGGTTAACATCGGCGCGTCATGATGTTTTCGGGAAATATTTGGCAACCAAATATCCGGAGAGTTTCGATGCTTTAGTTCCTGAAGAATTAATCTATTCTGGACAAGTAAAATTGACAGACGCCGTTGAAAATTCACCAATCGATGCCGGACAATTAGTGCTTTCGCCAACCAGAACGTATGCACCAATCATTAAGAAAATTTTAGACCAATATTCTTCCAATCAAATTCACGGAATGGTGCATTGCAGTGGAGGAGCCCAAACTAAAATTTTACACTTTGTAGAAAACCTACACATTATAAAAGACAATTTATTTCCAGTTCCGCCATTATTTCAGTTAATTCAAGAACAATCTAAAACGGATTGGAAAGAAATGTACCAAGTTTTCAATTGCGGTCACCGTATGGAAATTTATGTTCCGGAAGCTGTTGCACAAGACATTATTGCGATTTCAAAATCATTTAATGTTGATGCGAAAATCGTAGGTAGAGTAGAAGCTGCTACTTCAAAAAAACTGACTATTACCAGTGAATACGGAACTTTTGAATATTAAAAAGCTTCAATTGAAGTTCATTTTTCAATCTTTCAATTCTTTAATCTTTTAATTTTGTATCTATGTACGAATTGGTCTTTTGGAAATATCTGGAGGGAATTTATCTCAACCATCACGAAGTTTATGAAGCTGTTTCAGAAGAACAAGCTGAAATTGAAGGTCTTGAGGCACTTCCGGTACAAGTCATTTTGAACAGAATTGCTTCTGTATTCTCCAAATGGGAAAAAGTAGACGAGAACAGTTGGAAAAATAACAATGGTGCAGGTGCTTTTCATATCAGGATGACGTCCCAAAGTGTAAAAATTGATTGTTATGGCACTGAAGGAAAAACAATGGATACTTTAGTTAATATAATGGATGAATTCAAATGTTCGCTGTATGATCCCCAAGTTCCGGAGCGATATGATGAAATGAGTGAATAAAATTTTCACATCTATCGCGGCTATGAGAATCAGTGATGTAAGTAAGTCGAAAGTTTAAAAGTCGTAAAGTCAAAAGAATTAACTTTAAGTAAAACAGCTTTAAATCATATTGTTACATAATTTTATCCTGATTTTAAAATACGACATTATACCATGGTTATTACTTATAACCCAAATTAGTTTTAAATCAGCTTATTTACCGCTGGTGTATTCAGAAGAATTGGCGTTCCATAACCAATTTTCTTCAGCTTTTTTAACTGCGTTTCAGCATCACCTACCACTAAATAGATCATTTTATCAGCATTCAAATACTTTTCTGAAAGCTTTTTTATGGAGCCAATAGTAATTTTGTTTGGTATTAATAGCCAAATCTTTGACCCATCCCTCCACAGTGGTTTACTTGTAATGGTTGTCTGTTTCTGTAAAAAAAAATCAGAAAATTCTATTTTAGTTAATATGGATCATTACTTAGTTTTTTCCTTCAAGGTTAAATAGAGGAATGGTATAGGATCAGAATTAAATTTGGCTGACAAAATCTAAAAAAACTTTTTTGTGAAGTTCTAAATCCATGGTAGGAGAAAGTGCTACACGTACGATGTAATCTTTGTCACCCTCTTTAGTCGTCCCTTGAGTTGATGTTGCCGGAATTGTCCAGTAACATCCTTTTAACTGCCCATAACTCACACAAAACTTGCTTTCATTAGGTATTTCTCTAATCATTAAATTTATTAACCTAAGATTTAACTCTCTTTTATGAGCTTCTTTTTCTTTCGTTGTGTTCCCTTTACTGGGAAGGTCTAATGAAAACACAGAGGGGGTAAATCCTTGGTCTGCCAATGCTGACGAAACAAAATTAATTTTCGCCGCTGGTAAAGTTTTTTTTATGAAGTTTACAAATTCATGTGTATTATGATATGCATCCTTTATTCTTTGATTCATAGAAGGCAATTGTTTTGCCAAAATCTCCATTTGAAGATTGGTAGCCTCATTATCGCAAAGTTTTAGATGAAATTCTATTTTTTTCATCAACCCTTCCGTTTTTTTATTTCCCACACAATAGCCCGCAGTACATTGCCCGCCACTTGGAAATTTAGATCCGCTTACATATGAAATGGTCCTAATTGGTGATAATATATCCTCTTCACCTAAAAAGTGTACATTTGGACAAAAGGTTTGATCTAAAACAAAAATAGGATCTGTAGCAATTTTACCAGTTGCAGTTTTTCGCTGTTTACTCAAAGTAGCGCTTAATTTGAAAAGATCCGGAACTTCAACTCTGGGATTTGTTGGAATTTCAGCAATTATGATTGGAATAGCATCCTCGTCAGCAATTTTATCTAAAAGAAGCGCAATACTTTCAACCATATCTTTACCACCGTCAACCAGTAAATCCAGTATTTGAACAGAGTCAATGCAAGCAGCAACCCGTCTGGCTTGGTCGTTTGTACCACCGTAACAATTGGGGGGAACAATAATTTTGATCGCCTTTCCTTTATGGTTTTCCTTCGCATCATGAATTAATCCCATGACAACCGCATATTGAATTGATAGTCCACTGGAAGCAATTAGTGCTTTTGTCTTGCTTCCGGTAATGGTCGCAATTGAATCTAAAACCATTGCTTTGTTTGTCTCGATAGTATTCTCTTTTGGTTCTAAAGAAGATTGTGCTGTCAGAATTTTCAACATAGCAAGACAATTGGCTGGCGTCATTGCAATGGTCTCTCTTCTTCTGACATGCTGAATTTCGGGGATATAACTTTCGTTTTGGTCTCCATTTACAACTAAAATACTTCCAAAGTCAGAATGAACATTGATAAAAAAGTCAATGTTTTTGGTAAAATCAAAAGTGCTAATTTCATCTTGCTGCGTAATGAAAATGGTACTCCCGTCAAACTTGGAAATGGCTGTTTCTTTTTCAATCTTCTTTAAATCAAATGTATAGCCATAAATGTGCTGAAGTACTTCAACATCAAAAAATTCTGGTAATTCACCAGTGTAAATAATTTGAGTGTTTTTGCCAGCTAATAAATTTTTCCTTAGTACTGCCAAAATCGGAGTCGTCTTTGAGGAAAAACTAATTACATTTTCTGGTTTTAAATGATGTAAGTGGGCAATCACCCATTCTAATATACAAGATAATGGATGCCCTAATCGAATATAGTCATAAGCAGTGGGTAACTCTCCTAATGCCTTTGATTCAGAATTATTGCTATTAAATAAAATTTCAAACTGTTCTAAGAATTGAGTTTTCGCCAATTTTTCGTCATAAATATCTAGTCTGTGAGTTGTTAGATTCAACCAGCCAGTTGGCTTATTTTCTAACACGTCTTTAATATAACGTACTATTTTATTGTCTTTCATAATTTCCACCTTTAGATAAGATGGTAATATACAGTAATTAGATTTATTTAAAAGTGTTACAAGAGGTTTTATTATTACAGATCTGTTGTCAGTGTTGTGAAAGTGTCAGGAATAAATCCTCTAGGAGTGCTCTTTTTGGTTAGTCAGTAAATAAATATATGGCATAGAAACTTCAATCAGAATTCTTTAACAAAAATTATTTCGTCGGTCTTAAAAAAGATATTATTAAAAAAAAAATAGTTTACCCGTAATTAAAAAATCCCTAAACGAATGCTCGGAGTGCTTACTCGCACCGGAGTGTTTATTATAATACGATTTGGTCTTCTCTGATAGTTGTGTCTGTTGTCGTATTGGTAATAATAAAACTGGGCATTGCTATAAAAATAATCGCTATGGTGATCGTGATTGCAATGTTGGTGATGTTCTGCGTATGCCTCTTTTTTTCCTTGAATGTAGGCGCGATAAGCTTTTTTGTTGTTTTTCTTTAATTGTTTTTCGTATTTTTTTTGTTCTTTCCAAAAAGCTTTGTCTTCGCTGTTGTTTTGAGCAGTAAACTCCTGCTCATATTTTGCATCCTCTGCAGCGCGTTGTTGGTAATAAGTTACCGTAGCTTGTTTTGTGTTTTTTTTTGGTTCATCGGTACTATTGGCTTCTTGCGCATTTATATTTATGGCAAAACCAATAGTGATGAAAATGAGTAAGGCTTTAAATGTGTTCATAATTTTTATTTTAGTGATTATTGAGTGCTTCTTTATTGATAGCATTCTCAAGTAAGACAACTCTAAAGCAATTTACCCTACCAAGGGTTCATAATGTTTGTGACCCAACATACGTTGTATTTCTAATGCCGAAAAACTCTTTTGTGACAGCATCACGAGTTCAATACAGAGCATCCAATATTGGAAAAGGCAAATTAGTATTCTCCATAACGGTGCCTGAACGAAGACTGACACGACTACCGCATTTTTTGCATTGAAATTTTAAATCTGCCTTACGAAAGTAATGTTCGGTCTGTTGACACTTTTTACATACAATTCCCATTTCAAGTAGTTTAGCTTTGAATCCCTTATTACGTGTGACTTAATCAGGGTATTTCTCTAAAAATTCAGGTAGGTTCATAGCTCGTATTTAATAGGTTGATGACTCAAAAACAAGCTATTTTTAGCATTGGTACAAGTGACGGATAGTCATATTAAATTAATACCATTCAGCAGGGCTAATACAAATTAGGTTCTCTACAAACCAAATTAGGGTTACAAAAACTAAATAAGCGATCAGGGCGATCGGTGCTTATTTTGAAAACTAACCCTATAGCTTGTATAATTACTAAGCTGGTTTTGTATAAACAATAAAAAACAGTAGTTTAGCTAATAATTTTTTATTTATAAAATCCGTAATCTGCAAACCTAATAAATATGTCACAAGAAACTACTTCTGGAAGCCTAAAAAAAGGAAAAGTTGTGAATGTCATTCCGTTAAAAACAGCCCAAAGATGGGCAAAACGATGGTCTAAACGAGAAGGGGATTATAACAAACACCATCATTTAAATGCTTTTTTGATCCCTAAAATTGATTTAGTAGAAGTCCTCAAAGAAGGGGTCGATGCAGTGAGAGCATACATAGGAGTTGATGATGATGGAGTAGAAAAATTAATGATTGTGGGAACAAAATATGATCCCCTAACTCAAATTTATGTTGATATGATCACTCAAGACAATGGTGACGCTGGTGCAACGGAAGATGCTATTTATGATTTTACGTCTCCTTGTCCATCTACTTGTGATCCTGAAACTCTAATGCTACAATAGATGTTAAATGTATTTATATATGTAGGTCTCTTGGTTTTATTTTTGAATTTTGTTTTATTTATCCGGTGCTTTTCTCTTCAGGATAAAGTCTTTAAGATTTTTACAGGATATTTAGGGTTGGTTTTAGTTATCCAAATAATTTCGAATGTCTTGGCAAGAGTTAATATTAATAACCTTTATTTGTCTCATTTTTATTTTGTGGGTCAGTTTATAATACTCAGTTTTTTTTACAAAGTTTTATTAAAAGAGACGTATCAAAAAAAGATTGTTACAGTGGGTTTGTATGCTGGTTTAGCAGTCATTGGAATTCAATACGTACTAGATCCGAGTTTGTTTTTTAAATTCAATTTATTCGAAATATTCATTACCTCTTTTTTAATAGTTAGCTACGCAACCCTACATCTTTACAACATATTAAATGAGAAAAAAGAGTATTATTATATCAATATGGGTATTTTACTCTATTTATTTGGAAGCACCATTTTATTTATAGTAGGAAATTTGACAAATATATTGAGACTGGAATACACAAAAATACCTTGGGTATTGAACTCAGGACTCTATATAGTCTACCAATTATTCATTTTACTAGAGTGGAAAAAAAGTTTTTCCAAAAAGTAATTAAATAAATATTTATGAAGGCAGAATTAATAAATGAAAGTGATATAATCGAAATAATTATTTATTCCTGTGTTGCTTTTCTTTTGATGGGATTCGTCTTAATCTTGTTTTTCTATTTTTCGAGAAAAAAAATTATCCAGAAAGAATTAGAAAAAAAAGATCTGGAAATCCAGTATCAAAAAGAGTTATTGAGTGCCGTAATTATTACGCAAGAAGAAGAGCGCAAGCGTATTGCCCAAGATTTACATGACGACATCAGTTCTCAGCTTAATATTGTGTCTTTGAACAGTCATTTGTTAAATACTCCAAATTTGACCAAAGATGAGGTAGGAACAATTACCGAGAATATCATCAATCTGACTGCCAAAGCGCTGGATAATTCCAGGAAAATCGCACACGGTTTGTTACCTCCGGTTTTAGATAAATTTGGACTAGATGCAGGAGTGGGAGAATTATGCATGGAATGCAATAGTTCTCAAGTTGTCACGGTAAATTATGAAAATACAACCTTCTTTGATATTAAAGATAATATGAAGCATTTACACGTATTTAGAATCTTGCAAGAGTTGATCAATAATTCCATTCGGCACGGTAAGGCAACTGTCATATCTATTCTTTTTGAGGACAATTACGGACTCAAAAAATGCTCTTATTCTGATAATGGAATTGGTTTTGATATGAAAAATAAAGACAAGCAAAAAGGTCTTGGGATGAAAAATATTGATAGTAGAGTCGCTTTTTTAAACAGCACCATTGTCATTAATTCAGCTGTAAATAAAGGGATTACGGTCACTTTTAATTTTTAAATAATGAATGTTATTCAAATAATTTTAGTAGATGATGAAATTCTTTTTAGAAAAGGAATCTCTTTTTTGCTGGAACGGGAAACAAATATTGAGATTGTTTTTGAAGCCTCCAATGGGGATGAATTGATTTCCTACCTTCGCAGTACTAAAAATCATCCCGATATTATTATCATGGATCTGAAAATGCCAATTTTAAATGGAGTCGAAGCCACTAAGATCATCCATAAAGAATTCCCTGAAATAAAAATTATAGCGCTAACCAGCTATGATTCTAAGTCTTTTGTGGCGAATATGATTGATGTTGGTGCTGTTTCCTATGTGATAAAAAATGCGACACCACAAGAATTGCTTACAACCGTAAATGAAGTGGCTTTAAAAGGATTTTACTATACGGAATATGTCATGAAAATTATTCAAACCAATATTTTGAACACTAGAAAAACGAAAAGTAACTTTGATAGTGGCTTTTTGAGTGTACGTGAATTGGAAGTACTCAAACTTATTTGCTATCAAAAAAGCACCTTAGAAATTGCAGAGCAACTTTTTATAAGTCCAAGAACGGTGGAAGGACATCGAAATAACTTGTTGCTTAAAACAGAATCCAGGAATATTGCAGGATTGGTTGTGTATGCGGTTCAAAATGAAATTATGCCGTTTGAAGATTAATCAGAACCCATTTGTACTAAAAGCAATGCTGGATGCACTTTTTTTTGCAAAAAAAGAGAAGATTTTTTTAAAATTTTAAACAACTTAAATTCAGGTTTTAAGATAAGGGATTCCTTTAACAAATGCCAATGGACTAAGAAATATGGTGCTTTTTTTCGATTCTGTTATACGGCTTGAACTTTAACGAATATCCTTTGAAATCTTTTTTAAAAATAGTTTTCAGCATTTTTTTTATGGATTGTATTCCGCCAAAATCCCGTAAATAGGTAAACAGAAATTGCGATACGATCATTTTTTTTGATTCATGGTCAAATTCAGTTTCAAATTTGATAAAATCAGTGGTGACAGTAGCAAGCTGTGATTCAATTTCATCACAATTAAAATAATCAAACGGATCAGGATTTAAATTTGTAGTTCTTAACGCAAAGTGAATTCGGTAGTCTAGTTTACTGACGGCTAAGGTTTTTATAAAACCAGAATAAAATGGATTGGTTACATATCCTAATCCTATTTTGAATTTATTTTTTCTTAAAATCCCATGTTCAATATCATTTAACGAGAATATGGAACGTGCAATCTTTATCCTTTTAAGACGATACATAGTGTCGACTTGTTTTGTTTCATTTAGAATAATGAGATAAAAAGCATTATAGATATTAATCCAAAAAGTTTTTTTTAAAGCATCAGTGTCCAGACTCTTTTCGATTTTTGTATGTCTGATATAATAAAGTTGTCTTCTGAGGGAAGTCGTATCTTTTCCTAATTTTGCAGTTGATAGGATTTCTTCTGATAACGCGGCATAATAATTTTTTGAAACAATTGGTCGTGGTGTTTTTTGGTCTCGATTTAGCATTACAGAAGAAAATAATTAAAACATAAAGTGTAAAAAACAACAATAAGTCCTACTAACAAAGAAAATCCAATTTTTTTAAAAATAGTTTTAAAATTAAAATGGTTATTGTTTTCCTTTGAATTTAGTGCTAAATTTTTCATTTAATGTAGATTAGGTTATAGTTACAAATTTATAGATACTAATTCGTCTGGCTATAGGTGTTTTTACGTGGTTTTATTTAAATTAGATTGGTGCATTCATTTTAAAGTTAAATTATTCTCATTTGAACGGCTTCCTTTCTATCTTTGAAATATAAAAAGGCAATACAATGATGTACAAGCGATTTATATATATTCTGATTTTTCTACTATCAATTTCCGCAAAAGCTTCTTTTATTTTGTTGCCAATGGATGAAACCACGCAACAAAATCACTTGAAGGCGTATGGAATTACGTTTTGGTGTTTGGAAAAAAATCACAAAGTCAGCTGGCTACTCAACTACCGTGGCGGTTCTTTTTTAGTGCCTGATGCGCAGGAAATACGCAAAGAGTGCCAGATTAGAGGAGTGAGTTTTGAAATAATCTCTGATGAGGAAGAAGTGATACTCTTAAATGAAATCTCCAGTCCGTCCCAGAATATGGAATCCGTTATTTTAGAGAAAGCACCAAAGATTGCAGTGTATACACCAAAAGGGAAACAACCGTGGGATGATGCAGTGACGCTGGTCTTGACCTATGCTGAAATTCCTTTTACAGCTATATATGATCAGGAAGTGTTGGGAGACCAATTGTTGCTTTATGACTGGTTGCACTTGCATCACGAAGATTTTACCGGGCAATACGGTAAGTTTTACGGAGCGTATAAAAATGTACCTTGGTATATTGAACAAAAGAAAGAAGCTGAAATACTGGCGACAAAATTAGGGTTTTCAAAAGTATCTGACGAAAAGGGAGCTGTGGCTAAAAAGATTAGGGACTTTGTAATAGGAGGTGGGTTTATGTTTGCAATGTGCTCCGCAACAGATAGTTTTGATATTGCTCTTGCAGCGGATGGAGTAGATATTTGCGAAGCTATGTTTGATGGGGATGTGAGTGAAGGCAATTACCAATCGAAGATGAATTATAGTAATTCTTTTGCTTTCAAAGATTTTATCTTAGAGCGAAGACCTGAACAATATGAGTTCTCTGATATTGATATGACCTCTAAACGAAGAATTCCTATGGAAAAAGATTATTTTACCTTAATGGAATTTTCGGCAAAATGGGATCCTATTCCCACTATGTTGTGTCAAAATCACACACAACTTGTCAAAGGATTTATGGGACAAACAACATCATTTGATGCGGTACTTGTAAAATCGAATGTTTTAGTCATGGGGACAGGTGAACTTAATGGCGAAGCCCGTTACATTCATGGGCAGAAGGGGAAAGGGATGTTCACTTTTTATGGGGGTCATGATCCGGAGGATTTTCAGCATCAGGTAGGCAATCCCCCTACAGTTTTGGACTTGCATGCAAATTCACCCGGATACCGTTTGATTTTGAACAATGTGTTGTTCCCTGCAGCTAAAAAGAAAAAATTAAAGACATAGAATAAAAAAACCAATCAGTACCGATTGGTTTTTTTAGCCCTGATGGTATTGGTATACCACGCTTTTTAGCGTGGATAAAACGAACAGCAGGAATAGCTCCAAATAATTTAAAATCAAAAAAAAAGCCACCTGTTACGGTAGCTTTTGTGATGTAAAAGATAAATGATTAAACGCTTCCATCTTCATTTTCCTTGTCTAAATATTCCTGAACAATATCAATTGCATTAGTCACAACATCACTTAATGCGGTGTGGATATCAATTCAAAGAAAATTCAAACCAAATAGGAACGTGATCGGATATTTTTCGAGCTTCTTTTTGTGTGCTAAAATTTTTATAAAAAGGAATAATACCGGAATTTAGAAGTGTAGTTTTAGAAGTTTTGTAATACATATTATCAAATTCAGAAGCGAGACAAATCTCTTTTTTGCATTCTTGTTTCAACGAGGTTTTTTGGTTTACTAAAATAGATTGAAATCCCATTTTTTTCAACGAATTGAAAACCGAATGTGATTGCGGACAGTTGAAGTCTCCTGCAAAAATTAAATTCAAGGTGGGATATTCATCAGGTAAAAATTTGAAATATTTAATCTCGGTTTCGGGTTGCATTTTTTTAGTAATAGCATGAAAATTCACCAGCGTGAATTGTTTGTTTTCATATTGAAAAGTGCAATAATAAGGCTCTCTCTCAATCTCTAGATGGTGTTTTTTTTCGAGCCAAGCTTTTCCTATTTTCTTTACTTTGCTCGTTTTCCAAATGAAGGCATATCTTTCGGTTTTATAGGCACTGCTGCTGGTGGGGTCACTGATCACATACTCCCATTTAGCTCCTTTTCGGTTGAGTTCATCTGTTAATCGTGCTACTGCCTGTGCGCCTCCATATCCGGCAACCACTTCCTGAATGGCAATTATGTCGTAATCTTTCAGCGTTTTTGCAATATAAGTAATGGTTTCTTCGGATTTCGATTTTCCAAAATTGGCTATGTTCCAGGAAAGGATTTTGGTTTGAGCGAAAGCAAAAGTGGCTAGGAAGAGGAACAGTAAGGAAAATAGGGGTTTCATTTAATTAGGAGAATATTAGTATCACTTTTTACGGATAGAATTAGAGTAGCTCAAACGTATGATAATTAAATGGAATTTGAGGAATTTTTCGAGTCTTATGGATTGTTTAATATTGTTTTCTGATGTATTTTATTTTGGTTATATCGACAAAGGAGAAATTTCATTACTTAGACTTGTTATAGGATTCTCCTTTTTTGAAATAATAATAATTGTATGTACTAGAGGCAGTATGGTACAAATAACGGGTAGTCTTGAAAGATAATTACAATTTTAATATTTGATTTTTTTTGAGATTCATATAATTTTTTTTAAAGTTTGGTATAAACAATCAAATGATCATAGTTAGGAACTAAAGCTAATTCTTGTTGTTATTTATTTTATAGTTGTAAATCCCTTTTTGGACTTCATTGATACTGTTGATAGTCTCCAGTTTTAATTTTGCCAATATTTTTTCTTCTATAATTTCACCATTTTTCAAACGGATTTTTATGCTATAGCTTTTGTGTTCATTCATTTTTAAAAAAATAAATACAATCAGAAAAAAAGTAATCAGTAAGATTAGGTCTATTTGCAGGTATAAATAGGAAAGAAAACCCAAGGATAGTAATGCCCAAATAATTATAAATGTATAAACCGGCCTCATTTTATTTACTTTAACGTGAGTCTTGTCTAACTCAGAAAATAATATTTTTTTGTGTTTTATAAGTCAATATTATTCCGTTTTCAGTTACCGTTATTTTTCTGAAATTGTTATTAAAAATCATTTGTTTAATTATAATTAAATATTCTTGTCAACTTTTAGAATTTATGGTGCAACAGGTACTTTAATGACTTAGGTTTAAAGGTCATATTACAGGATTTATTTCGTATTGTAAATACTTTTACAAAGCAAATCACTTCCCTTCATAAGCCCCAACAGTTTCCAATAATTCCTTTTCAAATTGATAAATGTCATCAATTGACTGAATGTGATGTTTTATTTCGATTTTGTTTTCATTGAAAAGGCCAAGATATTTTTTAGTTCCGTTGAGATGCAACCTGCATAAAGGTTTGCGGTTGTTGTCATCAAGTAAAATCCCAAAGTAGGATTGAGTATCCCGAGGAACGATTCTGTTTACAGGAATTTTACGCCTTAGAATAGCCACGACAATTCGGTAGGCTTCCAGTTCTTCGTCACTGGTAACCACTTTGCTCGCTTCTTCAATGGGTTCCGTTTTTTCTTCCTGTTGTTTTATTGTTTCTTTATTTAGTGCGGCATTCAAGCGGTCATTAATTTTTTCGTTGATAAATTGATTAAATGCTTTTTGAACTAACATTTTGAATTCTTCCATCACTTTTTCCGTAAGTCTTCCAGCATATACTTTATTAGCAAAGAGTTTTATAAAATCATTCGAGGGATTTTCCAGTTCGTCATTAATCTCTTTTTTGATTTCTTTGGTATATTTTAAAGCACTCGCATTGTTTAGAATGTGATCTACATTAAAACTTGATTTATGGAATTTAGCAATTTCAATGATCGAATTTTCTTTGAGATTGATGATGTCAAACTCCAGAAAAGGCTTCTGGTCCATTTTGTTTTTCTCGTCTAAATCGGTATAAAATTGATATTGAATGCCATTAGTTAAGAGTGCAAAACGAGTTTTTGTGACATGAAAATAGCGAAATAGTTGTGAGCTGTGCACTGAAAGGTTTTCTTTCCAGCTTTTGCATTCAACAATTAGGATGGGTTCACCGCTCTGGAAAATAGCATAGTCTACCTTTTCTCCTTTTTTTAATCCAATATCGGCAGTGAATTCAGGGACTACCTCCAGCGGATTGAAGGCATCATAGCCAAGCATGTTGATAAATGGGAGTACAAATGCGTGTTTGGTTGATTCTTCGGTTTCGATTTTGTCTTTTAACTGAATGATTTTATCCGCTAGGGATTTTAGTTGAATGGTTAATTCCATAGTATTTTGTTGCTAATTGGTTTCAAAATTACTTCCGTAAAAGATAACTTCTTTACGGTTTTCCTCATTTGGATTGTTTTTTCCGAATTTTATACGCTATATCAATAATCCGCCGATACTCAGTACAACTATTTGTATTGAAAACAACAGGATGTATTTCATAATTATAATTTTTTCCATTGATTCTTTTTTTTACGTTCCGATGTGTAAATAACTTTACCTTTTCGTTGTCTTGAAGAGCTTTTTAGCTTTTCTTGAGGTATAGCAATCCCAATTGGACTTTGTATTGGATTTGCAAGAGGTATTTGATTTTTTCTTTTTAACGAATCAGTTTGCGTATTTGTTTTTTTGTCTATAGCTGTATCCGTTTGTTTTGGTACTATTAACACATCGTCATCATATTTTCGATGTATTTGGTTGTGAAGTATTTGTCGGTGTTGAGGTTGTTTTTTTGGTTCTGATTTGCAAGATGTTAGGATGCAAAATGACAGTATAAAAAAGATGGGTTTTTTTATTTGGTTTTTGAACTCCCGATAGTTGTCCTTTGTCAAGATCCTTCCTTCGGAATATCGAGCGAATACTAAATTGGTTATTGTAAACTGGAGCATTTGTTTCATTTGATTTTTTATAAACCAAATCTAGCAACTTTTGAAATCTATTTTTTACGGGAAACCGTAAAGACATCATTTTTATTAAAATCAGGCTATGATTTGCCAATACAATGGTCAAAAAAAGAAGTGAATTTAAGCTAATATCGCATACCTATCTTTGGTACAACCGTAAAAAAAATATCAATTCTACCGCTATGTTTTAGGATTTAATCACCGTGTCAAAAATCTTTGGAGCGCTGTAAATGACCTTAGCAATTGATTGTTTTTGATGCTTTTAAATTGCAGTAATAACGTTATTGGAATATTTTTTTTAGTTTTTAATAGTCTGAAATGCGAATTAGACTAATCCTAAATCTTTAGTGATGGCTATAAGATGTACGTTATTGTTTGCTTTGAAATATATTTTAAGCCTATTGATGCGTTTTTCAAGACTACTGGTGCCACTAGGAATAATTCCGGAATTTTTAAATTCCGAAGCAATATCCTCCAGGGTTAATCCATTGGATAAAGATTTTAAAAGTAAAATATCATAGGCTTCAATTTCAAAAAGGGATTTGTTTCTTAAAGCATGGCGTACTTCCTCAGATGGATGAAGGTTCTTATTATTATAAATATTTTGTATCGTTTTCTTGAGTTCCGGAATACTGTCTCTTCCTTTTGATACATAGGCATTTATTCCTAAATTAGTATACAGTGATTTTATTCTAAAGGATTTGTCTTCTATCGAAAACACAATGGTTTTAAGTTCAGGCTGTTCTTTTTTTACGGCTTCAATGAGTTCCTCACCAGAGGATAATCGATCCTGACGGTGATCGGGTTTAAATGATAAATCACTAATCAACAAGTCATAGGGAACTTTGTCATGAAGGGCTCTTTTTATTTTTAGGAAAGCTTCATCACAGTATTTGGCATGGTGAATTTCTAAAATAGAAAGCTCTCTTAGTGCTTGAATTATTGCGATGCTTATAGTGTCTAAATCTTCGGCAACTAAAACTTTATGGAACATATGGACTAGATTATATTGGAAAAATAAAACGGACTCTAAACCCTTTGTTGGATTTACTGTCAAAATTAAGGGTTCCTTTTATGGCATGAATACGGTTTTCCACATTTTGAAGTCCATTTGTTGAAGTTAATTCTTCAAGCGTGGCTCCAATACCATTATCAGTGTAATCGACTTGTAATTTATTTTTATTTTTTTTGAAAGTTAATACAACTAAACTGCATTGGCTGTGCTTTTTCATGTTGACCAGTAACTCTTGTACCACTCGGTAAAGCGTTATTTTTTTAGTACTGTTTATAGCGTTCCACTGAATTGTATCCATTCCATTGGTTAATATATTGATTTCATTTGTTTGAAAACCGGACATCATTTCTTTTAAACTAGTTTCAAACAGTGCTCCTGCTTCAATAGTGCTGTTTTCTCTGGAAATGTTTCGTGTCCGGGAATAAATAGTGTCTAGGCTGGTTAGTAAAACTTCTTTATTTTGTGCGGTGGATAAATCTTGTGTTTCTGCAAATGCCATGGTTTGATACACATCGTTAGCTAGTTCATCATGTAGTTTTTTTGAAATTCGAATTTCAGTGGTATATGAAATTTTCACCTTTTCTCTTCGGTTTTTAGCCATAAGAAAATTTGCTGCGGAAATGCTTATTATTAAGGTGAATACGATAACAAAGGATAAAATTAGATTTCTATTTTTTTGCTTTTCTAATAAAAGTGCATTTTCTATTTTTTGTGTTTTTAGTTCTAAATTTTCATCTTTATCTTTTTTAGAATCATATTTTATTTTTGCAAATTGATTTTTTGCTTTTTGTCGGGCTTTATTGATGCTGTCATTGATGTGGAGGTGAAGAATGGAAAATTTTTTTGTTTCCTTCCCAACGCTATTTCGTATTAATAATGCGATTGCTTTCAATCGGTCATCAACATTGTTAATTTTTGTTGCTTTTTCGTAAGCTAATTGTGCATATTTATAAGATAATCCAGGATTGGATTTTTTATAGAACTCAGCAATATTAAGATAACTGGTTGTAATTCCAAAGTCATCTTTTATTTTTTTTCTAATGATTAAAGCGGTATTCAGATAGTGAAGACTTCTTGAATCACCCATTTTGAAATAGCAATAGCCCAAATTATCAAGAACCCTGGCATTATTTTCCTCATCGTTTGAAATGTTTGTATGGAGAGTTAATGGCAACAGAAGCTGCAGTGCGCTTTTGTAATCATTTTTGCCTATATACGCTACGGCAATATTATTTGTAAGGATTGTTTTTTGTGATTCATCCGGGATTTGATTGAGTGCTTTATTATAGTAGAGTATTGCATTGTCATAGTCATAAAGTCGCTCATAATTAATACCTAATATATTGTATACAGCACATTTGTAGTAGCGATTTGTTGTTTTTTGGAATAAGGAAATAGCCTCAGTAGCCGTGGTTTCACTACTCAAATAATCCCCTTGTATTTGCTGAATTACAGCCATTTTTAATAAGGAATAAATTATTTTTCTAGTATCCGTTCCTTCATTACAAGCTAATTTGGATTCGTTGTAGTAATAAAAAGCACTATCATAAACTTGGTTTTCAAAATGTTTTTCTGCACGTAAAAAATGCTGTTGGTAGTGCGGGTTGCTTTTGATTTGTGTTGCAATGTTACTTTCTTTTTTGCAAGATATAAATCCTGTAAATAAAAGGATGAGTGAAATTAAAAACGGGGAATTCAACTTTTTAAGTTTCATTCCCCGAAAATACATAAATTAATTTTAGATATGGATTTAATTCTATATTTGTATTGTTATTTTGGAGGAGGAATTTTAGTTTGTCCATTCGCACCTCCTCCTGTATCATCTGCGGATACTTGTTGTTTGTTATCTGGAGTGGTTTGTACTTCGTCATTGGTACAGGAAACCATTGCAATTCCGGCAATGATTAAACACGATACTAGTAGTATTCTTTTCATTTTTTTTTGAATTAAAATTAAATATGGGTTGGTCAGTCCGATTTCGAAATCGAATTGTTATCAGGATTATCCTACCATAAAAGATTTGCTTTTTGGGGAAGTAAGTGTGCTGAAAACAGAATAGGACCATCTATACTTCCCGAATAGACCGACCAGGCTGTTTTGTAGCACTTTTTTTAAGAACTAGTTTTGTACATTTGTCTTGATTGCAATTCAAGACAGCAAAGAATTCTTAAGCAAAGGAATGAGGATAGTGCAGTTTGTTCTCAAAGGAATTCCGGTAATTCCGGTAATTCTGATAGTTTCCGACTAATGCTTATAAATACCAAAATAGGAGTATGAATAAAATTACTTTTGAGGAGTATAAACGTGCCATTAAAGTAGAATATCAAGTATCTAAAATGGATGAAGTGTCGGGAATATTATTAAATCCAACCCCTGCACAATTGCGGAATCTATGCTTGATGAAATTGGGTAATGGCCTGTCCAATGCAGATGAAAATGTATTTAAAATGTTTTTTGATGCTAAAGCGGAGGATACTTTGAGACGGGTAATTGAAAATTTTGATCTCGGAAAATTTAAACCCATTATATCCTTTCTAAAAGGACAGAAAGATTCTGATACTGCGGCTAGAATAGAATTAGCAGCCATTTTGGTAGATTTTATTCCAAGGCCTTATAATACGTATTTACTCCATGGTAAGAGTAGCGAAAGAGATGCTCAAGAAAGTGTTAAAGCGTTTCAAAAAAAGAGAATGACCGATGTTGGTATTCAATTAGTGGACCCTACTAATAATGTTCTAGCAGGAATCTCTCAATATGCGCATTGGAGAAAATCAGGAATTATTCTTGCTATTTTGATGGTATTATTTTTTATGGGATATACTGTAAAAGGAGTTTTTTTTGCAAAGAAGGACTGTATGAAATGGGAGGGGAATTATTATGTAGCAGTAGATTGCTTGAATGACTATGGACAGTTTGGAATTAGTAGTTCCATTGATGAGGAGGTAATGAAATTAAAGAAAGTAGATTGTAGTAGTACGTTGCAATTCTTTAATAAAGAGACACCTATCGTGTGGTATTGTAAGCGTGATGGAGTGATAGAACTTTTCAATATGTCAGGATTTCACCCAGTAACGGGAAAACCACTAAAGCCTATTACCAAGTACATTATCAAAAAGTATAATTTAATGCAATGATGGTGTAGAAGCAGTTAAGCTGAACAGTATGTAAACAAAAAAACCCAATCTTTCGGATTGGGTTTTTTATATAAGTAAGTAATCTAAATTGAGTTATAAAACGTTTATTTTACTTTATTAAGTACAGCTTTGAAAGCTTCTGGGTGATTCATTGCTAAATCAGCAAGCACTTTACGGTTCAATTCGATTCCGTTAGCTTTTACTTTACCCATGAATTGTGAATAAGACATTCCTTCCAATCTAGCTCCAGCGTTGATACGTTGAATCCATAATGCACGGAAATTTCTTTTGTTCACTTTTCTGTCACGGTAAGCGTAGCACATTGCTTTCTCTACCGCATTCTTAGCAACTGTCCAAACGTTTTTACGTCTACCAAAGAAACCTTTGGCTTGCTTCATTATTTTTTTTCTTCTTGCTCTTTTAGCAACTGAATTTACCGATCTTGGCATAATTTTTATTGTTTTTTGTAGCAGGCGGCTTGAATTAAATCAAAAGCGCTTAATGGCCGTACTCCAAGGTTATTTTAAATTGTTTTAACCTAAAGACTATTTAGTCAAAAGTTTTAAAGTCGAATGTCCAAAGGCTTTAAGACCTTTGACTTTGCAACTTTAAGACTTATTAAATAATTCTTAATTGTTGTTTGATGCTTTTCATATCTGTTTTGTGAACTAGCGCAGAGTGAGTCAATGCTAATTTACGTTTTTTAGACTTTTTAGTCAAAATGTGACTTTTAAAAGCATGCTTTCTTTTAATCTTTCCAGAACCAGTAACTTTAAAACGTTTCTTGGCGCTAGATTTGGTTTTCATTTTAGGCATTTTTTCCTAGTGTTTTAATTTATTCGTACTTACTTATTTTTTCCTCTCCCCAGCCCTTACCAAAGGGGAGGGTGACGAGAAGTTATATTTGTTTCTCCTTTTTTTTTGTTCCCTTCCTTCGGAAGGGTTAGGGGAGGATATTACTTTTTCTTTTTAGGAGCGATGAACATGATCATTCTCTTTCCTTCCAGAACAGGCATGGCTTCTACTTTTCCAAATTCTTCAAGATCTGTTGCCAATCTCAACAATAAGATTTGACCTTGGTCCTTGTATATGATTGAACGCCCTTTGAAGAAAACGAATGCTTTCAATTTGGCTCCTTCTTTCAAGAATTTTTCTGCATTCTTTCTCTTAAACTCATAATCATGCTCATCGGTCTGTGGGCCAAAACGGATTTCTTTCACAACAACTTGTGTAGATTTCGCTTTTAGGATCTTATCACGTTTCTTTTGTTCGTAAACAAATTTCTTGTAATCCATGATTTTGCACACCGGTGGTTCTGCATTTGGAGAAATCTCAACAAGATCCAATTCAAATTGATCCGCTAATCTTAGAGCTTCCGAAAGTTTAAAAACTCCTGGCTCAATGTTCTCTCCTACAAGTCTTACTTCTTGTACACCACGAATAAGACTGTTTATTCTGTGTGCATCTTTTTTTTCTACGCGAGGTTGGTAACCTCTGTTGCTTCTTATTGCTATGACTTTATAATTTAAGTTAAACTGTAAATACTTTTAATGTTTTATTGATCTCTTCATTTACAATAGCAACAAATTCGTCTATTGTAACGCTGATATTTCCCTTTCCTTCTTGTCCGTGACGACGGATAGAGATGGTTCCGTTTCTCTCTTCTTCCTCGCCTACGATCAACATAAACGGGGTTTTTTGCATTTCGGCATCTCTGATTTTCTTCCCGATTGTCTCGTTTCTATTATCTATGAGGGCGCGAATTTCGTGATTTTCTAGCAAATCTAAAACTTTTTTCGCATATATTTCATATTTCTCGCTCAAAGACAATATTATAGCTTGTTCCGGCATTAACCAAAGAGGGAAATTTCCTGCAGTATGTTCTAATAAAATAGCAATAAAGCGTTCCATTGATCCAAAAGGAGCTCTGTGAATCATCACCGGTCTGTGTAATTCATTGTCAGATCCTTTGTAGGTCAAATCAAAACGTTCCGGCAGGTTATAATCTACTTGAATGGTTCCTAATTGCCATTGTCTTCCCAAAGCATCTTTTACCATGAAATCCAATTTTGGACCATAGAAAGCGGCTTCACCATATTCAACGACGGTGTTCAGCCCTTTATCTGCAGCAGCATTAATAATCGCATTTTCTGCTTTTTCCCAATTTTCATCACTACCAATATACTTATCTCTGTTTTCTTTGTCTCTCAAAGAAATCTGAGCGGTAAAGTTTTCGAATCCTAATGAACCAAATACATACAATACCAAGTCAATTACTTTCTTGAATTCTTCATCCAGTTGTTCCGGTGTACAAAAAATATGGGCGTCATCCTGTGTAAATCCTCTTACACGGGTTAATCCGTGCAATTCACCACTTTGTTCGTATCTGTAAACGGTTCCAAATTCAGCATAACGTTTTGGTAAATCTTTGTAGGACCATGGTCTTACATTATAAATTTCGCAGTGATGGGGACAGTTCATCGGTTTCAATAAAAACTCTTCACCTTCAGCAGGAGTGCTTATAGGTTGAAAACTATCAGCACCATACTTAGCATAATGTCCTGAAGTGACATACAATTCCTTCTGACCTATATGTGGCGTAATTACTTGCTCATAACCCGCTTTCTTCTGTGCTTTTTTTAAAAACTGTTCTAAACGATCTCTCAATGCAGCTCCTTTTGGCAACCATAACGGTAAGCCTGCTCCAACTTTTTGTGAAAAAGCAAATAACTCTAATTCCTTTCCTAGTTTTCTATGGTCGCGACGCTTTGCCTCTTCTAGTAATAAAAGGTATTCCGTAAGATCCTTTTGTTTAGGAAACGAAGTTCCGTAAACCCGGGTCAACTGTTTGTTTTTTTCATCACCGCGCCAGTAGGCACCGGCAACACTCATTATTTTCATCGCTTTGATGATTCCAGTATTTGGAATATGACCACCGCGGCATAAGTCAGTAAACGTATCATGATCGCAAAACGTAATCGTTCCGTCCTCAAGATTGGTTATCATTTCTGTTTTATAAACGTTGTCTTTGTATAATTCTAAAGCGGCTTTTTTAGATACAGGACGTAGCTTGAATTCATGTTTTCCTCTTGCTATTTCAAGAACACGATCCTCAATTTTCTTAAAATCCGCGTCCGTTATTTTTTGATCTTCAAAATCCACATCATAATAAAATCCATTAGATATTGCTGGTCCGAGCGTTAATTTGATTCCTGGGTACATTTCCTCCAGAACCTGTGCCATAACATGCGAAGTAGAGTGCCAGAATGCTTTTTTTCCGCCCTCGTCATTCCAGGTATACAAGATAAGACTGCCGTCTGTCGTCAAAGGAGTTGTGGTTTCAATAGTTGTACCATCAAAAGAAGCCGAAATCACATTTCTGGCAAATCCTTCACTAATGCTTTTAGCAACATCCATCGGTGTTACCCCTGAAGCAAACTCTTTAACTGACCCGTCGGGCAAAGTAATCTTAATCATTGTTTATTATTTTAAGAATGCAAATATAGCGCATTGCAGAAATACACACAATATATAAGTAAGGTTTGTTGCTATATGGGTGTAAATACAAAATCATAACGGATTATAAACAAATGAAAAGCAATCATTTATTTTGGGGAGTTGTCTGCTTTTTTAGTTCGTTTCGTTCGTTTTCTACTATACTATTGCACGCTTTTCTTTCGTAAAACAAAGGAAAAGCCTTTTCACATTTATCAAAACTCAATTACACGATTAGTTTTCTGACGGACTTTAAAAAAAAATAAGATCCTGATCTTGCGGAATAAAATCCAATTTTGAAAATGTTTAATTTGACTCTTTACCATTTACTTCTCACCCTTCACTTTGTCAATTCACATTTTAAAACGTTGTATCTTTGATTCTTTAGCACCTTTAAAAAATATTTCAATAAAAATGAACATCCCAAACTCACCTTTACCCAGAATAGTTATTATAGGCGGTGGCTTTGCCGGAATTGCGTTAGCTAAAAAACTCAAAAATAAAAAAGTCCAGGTTGTCCTTTTAGATAAACACAATTACCATACTTTCCAACCACTGCTGTATCAAGTTGCTACAGGCGGTCTTGAAGCTGGTTCTATTGCTTATCCCATTCGAAAAGTCATTCAGGAATACGATGATGTTTATTTTAGACTCACCAATGTTCAGGAAATTGATGCCGAAAACAAAAAAATTATTGCTGAAATTGGAGTATTAAGCTATGATTATCTCGTGATTGCCACGGGTTCCAAAACGAATTATTTTGGCAATAAGGAAATTGAGCGCAACAGTATGGCCATGAAAACCATACCGCAATCACTCAATATTCGAAGCCTGATTCTTGAAAATTTCGAACAAGCCGTTTTAACCACAGATGCAGCCGAACAAAACAGTCTCATCAATTTTGTCCTGGTTGGGGGAGGACCAACAGGAGTAGAGCTATCAGGTGCTTTAGCTGAAATGAAAAAAGCCATTCTCCAAAAAGATTATCCGGATCTTGATATTGCTAAAATGGAAATCAATCTCATTCAAAGTGGGGATAGAATACTGAATACTATGAGCGAAGAATCCTCTTTAGCTGCCGAAAAATTTCTGGTCAGTTTAGGCGTAAAAATCTGGAAAAACGTACGTGTTACTAATTATGATGGACGTACTATAACGACAAATTCCAATTTAACGTTTGAAACTGCCACTCTGATTTGGACAGCAGGCGTTCAAGGTGCGGTTGTTGCTGGACTGGATGCAGCAGCACTAGTTGAAAAAGCAGAACGTATACGGGTCAATGAATTCAATCAAGTGATTGGTTATGATACTATTTTTGCAGTGGGTGATATTGCTTCCATGGAATCCGAAACCTATCCGCAAGGACATCCCATGATGGCGCAACCTGCGATGCAGCAAGGGAAATTATTGGGCGAAAACTTAATAAAATTAATTGAAAATAAACCCATGGAAGCTTTTGAATATAATGATAAAGGTTCTATGGCAACCATAGGAAGGAATAAAGCGGTAGTCGATTTGCCGGGATACCATTTCAGCGGTGTTTTTGCCTGGTTTGTCTGGATGTTTGTCCACTTGTTTTCACTGATTGGTTTCAAAAATAAAGCCGTCGTATTCCTGAATTGGGTCTACAACTACATTCGTTTTGATCGGGAAGGCCGTTTGATTATCAGACCCTACAAAAAGAAAAGTTTTACGACATTTACCAGCGATGAAGTATAGAAAATCATGAATTTTAAAGTCTTATTTATAACTCATAACTTCTTTCCTTGTAATAATTTACCATCAAATTTATAAATTTACTATAGCCCTCGATGCCGTCTTTTTGCTGGTTTGCTTTCAGGAATTGATCATAAAAAGCATGGAATCCTTTGTCGATAATCGTGTCGTATTGCTTCCAGAAATGCTCACTTTCTTTGTAGTTTTTGATAATACCGGGATGAACAGTGTTTAATAATTGTTTAAAAACCACCTCGTCTCGGGCCTTCCAGTTGCTTAAACAATATCGCAAAGCCATGCTGTACCCTGAATATTGAATATACAAATCATCATTTTTGACCGAAGCTAAATACCCAATAAAATTGCATTCACTTTCGCTTGCAAAGCCTATTTGGTGTGCCATTTCATGATTAGTAGTCATGGGGAAACTGTACATTGGACCTAGGTAATTAACCTGTGCTTCATTGGTAAACGGATTCAAATAGCCTCCAAAGCCCATGTAGGTCAAGGGCAAACTAATTAACGATTTTTTAGTACTTAGGTTTGAATAGGCGAAGTAAGGATGTTCCGCTTCCAGGTTTTTATATCCATTCATACTCATTTCAAAAACCTGTTCTTGAGAGTACGGGAATACCACTTTCAAGCTGTCATTTTTTGTGAGTTGGTTTTGAACGGCATTGGTTTTGGCAATTATTTTTTTGGTGAAAGCCAATAAATCAGCATCTGAATAGTCTTTTTGAATTTCCATTTTTTCAAAAAGCGGTTCACGGTAATAATTCAGTGCCCAAAGTACATGAAACAAAAAGTAAAAAACCGAAACAAAGCTCAATATACTCAAAAGGGTGTCTTTCCAATTGGATTTCCATGTTTTTCGTTTGTTCCAAAGCCATTTGAAAACAAATAAAATAACTATGAAATAGAGACAATCGCCTATGGAAAATGGAATTTCTCCCAGAATGGTTCTCGAGAACAACGAAAGTATCGGGTAGAGACCATTGCTATACCATTCTTCTACCTGTTCCGGATAGAAGGAAATAATTTGTAAAAGCAGTATTTGGATAAATAGAAAGGAGGAAAGGAAATATTTTGTTTTCAATGGTTGAATTTTGGAAATGTAAATATAATTACAATATCAATTACTACCGTAAGGAATTTAAACTTTGTAACTTTGGGACTTGTAAATGTTAAACCTCAAACACAAATAAATGAGTCAAGAAATAAGAAGTCTGGAACCAAAAGCACTTTGGAACAAGTTTGCCGATTTGAATGCCGTGCCTCGTCCTTCTAAAAAGGAAGATCGTGTGATTGCGTTCATAAAAAAATTTGGCGAAAGCCTTGGATTAGAGACTTTTGAAGATGAAATTCGAAACGTAATTATCCGAAAACCGGCAACTGCTGGTATGGAAAACCGAAAAGCTATCGTACTTCAAGGACATTTGGATATGGTGCACCAAAAAAATGCTGATACTGTTTTTGATTTTGATACCCAAGGAATCGATATGTATGTAGATGGAGATTGGGTTCGTGCTCGAGGAACAACGCTTGGTGCTGATAACGGTCTTGGAGTTGCTGCGATTATGGCAATTTTAGAAAGTACTGATATTCCGCATCCTGCAATAGAAGCTTTGTTTACTATTGACGAAGAAACAGGAATGACAGGAGCACTGAACTTAAAAGGAGGTATTCTGCAAGGTCAAATTCTTTTAAATATGGATACGGAAGAAGATGATGAAATAGATATTGGTTGTGCAGGAGGAATTGATGTGACGGCCACTGCAGAGTATGATGAAGAGGCCACTCCCGAAGGTTCTGTGGGGTATACAATTACTGTAAAAGGCCTGAAAGGCGGCCACTCCGGAATGGATATTCATAAAGGGTTAGGTAATGCCAATAAAATTATGAACCGATTGTTATTTGATGGTTTTGATAATTTTGGTTTGCAAATCTCCGAAATAAAAGGAGGAAGTTTACGCAATGCAATTCCGCGTGAAAGTCAAACTAAAGTAATTATTGCCGAGGTATATGATGAAGCTTTTGTTTTTGACATGCAGCAAATTGTAAACGAAATCAAAACGGAACTTAAAACGACAGAGCCAAATTTAGAAGTTGTTTTTGAAAAAATGGAGGCAGCTCCTGCTAGAGTAATGCCTACAATTGCTCAGTTTTATTTTGTACGATCTATGTATACGGCGCACAACGGAGTGTACAGCATGAGTGCTGATTTTGCAGATTTAGTAGAAACATCGAATAATATTGCCAAAGTAATTGTAGGTGATGGACAACTTTCAGTACAATGTTTAACACGTTCTTCTGTTGAAACGGCTAAATTTGATTTGGCCAATGCGCTGCGTTCCGCTTTTGAACTAATGGGTTGTGAAGTAGAATTTTCAGGTGCGTATCCTGGTTGGACACCAAATTCAGAATCTGAAATTTTGGATGTTTTGGTGCCAATCTACGAAAAACAAAACGGTGAAAAACCAAAAGTAGTGGCGTGTCACGCAGGATTAGAATGTGGAATTCTAGGGACAAATTATCCGGATATGGATATGATTTCCTTTGGGCCAACCATTCACGGAGCGCATTCCCCTGATGAAAGAGCTAGTATTTCTTCTTCTCAGAAATTTTGGAAATTTGTTTTGGAAATTTTAGCTACTATTCCAGTCAAATAAAACAAAGTGTTCAGTAATCAGTTTTTAGTATTCAGTCTATTTGTAACTGAATACTAAAAACTGCTCACTGCTCACTAATAATTAGTCTCTTTTGGGAGTGTTTTTCTTGTCTCTTTTTTCTTCTTTCTTTTCTTTAGCCGTTTTTAAAGGCTCTTTCTTTGCGGTTTTCTTCGCGTCTTGACTTTTTGCCATAATAGGAGTATTTAGGTTTTGTTTTTAATTCTTGATGTAGGTAAATGTATATAATATTTTTGATTTGTTTGAAATATTACTTTAAAAAAGCCCCAATTTCTTTAAGAATTGAGGAATGATTTAATTTATGGAAATGGCAAAATTTCAATATAAGAGTATGTTTTATTTTATCTTTAAAACTTTATATTCTTCATAACAGCCACTGATGGCATCCATGATTTGTAGGTCGTTTGCTGTTTTTATAAACGATTCAGAGTAGTTGCAGCGTTGCAAAATTTCAGGAATTTCATTTTTGTCAATACCTAAAAGTACCGCAATAGTTTCTCTGTCGAATTTTGATTCCAAAAGATTTCGAACGGTATCATCCTTTTTTAATTCTTTTAGTTTCTTGAGTTCTTTGGGGTTGTTACCAAAGAAATTATAAAGCATATCTGCTGGATTAAAGATGGAGCCCAATACTCTTCCAAATGCATTTGGGGAATATTCACCTGCCTCGTATCCTTGTGTTAATCCGGAAATACTGTAGCGGTAATTTTCACTGATAGGAATGATTTTAGTATCTACTTCAAGATATCCGGTTAGATTAAAAGGTCTTATAACTATTTCTTCAAGAGCAATTGCTTTTTCTGTTAGCTGTATTTTGGTGCTTTTATTTTTTATCCAGTCATTAGTAACTCGTACACGAAGCGATTGGAATCCGAGACTGGTAATGTGAAGTGTGTCATTTAGTTGTACATCGATTTCAAAATGGCCTCTTGAATCGGTTGTCGCTCCTCTGACTTTATTAATATTAATGATGTTTACACTAGATAATGGTTCTCTAGTTGTGTTACTGATGATGACACCATCAACTTTCTGGGAAGGTTTCTTAACTTGCGCAAAAGCAGGTACAGATAGTACTAAAAAAAAGAAAACTACAAAATATTTCATAAACTGATTTAAGACTTTAAAAGTAATAAAACAGGATTAAATATTTTGTAGTTTCAGTATATAATTATAAGAATATTAACAATGAATGTTAGTCTCTTCTTGGTCTTCTTGGTCTTGGTGTGTCACCAAAGCTTTCAGAACGTCTTGGTGCTCTGTCAGAACCTTCTGTTCGAGGTCTGTCAGATGAAAAACCGCCTTCTCTTCTTGCTCCGAAACCACCTTCTCTAGGAGCAGAATTTCTGTCGCTTCTAAATCCACCAGAACCTTCTCTTCTTGGAGCAAAACTACCTTCTCTTCTTGGAGCTGAACTTCTTTCGCCACCAGAACGACCTCCGCCAAAACTTCCGCCAGAACTTCTTCCGTTATGATCACGTCTTCCGCCACCATCGTTTTTAGAAATTTCAACATTGATTCTACGTCCTTCTAATTGAACATTGTTCAATACTTCCATTACTTTATCGGTATGTTCCGGATCTGTGTTAAAGAAAGAGAATCCTTCTTTTACATCTACTTTGAAAACGTCATCACGACCTAAGTCTAATGTTTCTTTCAGGTAATCTTTCAATGACATCCAGTCAAAGTTATCTCTAGAACCTATGTTCACAAAATATCGTGTTGCGCCACCATTGTTGTTTTCTCTCGGAGCACCATCTCTATCGTCGCGCTCACGTCTTTCAGAACCTGAAGCTTGATTAGAAATATCTCTAGTTTTCTTGTAATAATTGATAAAACGGTTAAATTCAACCGAAACCATTTTCTTGATTAATTCCTCTTTCGATAAATCTTCAAGAACGCTGTTAATTGCAGGAAGATAGTTGTCAATTTCGTGATCAACTTCTACATCTTTAATTTTATTAGCTAAGTGTAATAATTGGATTTCGCAGATTTCAATTCCAGAAGGAATCGTTTTTTCTTCGAATTTTTGTTTGATGATTCTTTCAATTGAAGAAATCTTGCGCAATTCGCTTTTAGTTACGATTACGATAGAAGTTCCTAATTTACCAGCACGGCCAGTACGACCTGAACGGTGATTGTAAGTTTCAATTTCGTCTGGTAATTGGTAATTTACTACGTGAGTAATGTTATCAACATCAATTCCACGTGCAGCAACATCAGTAGCGACAAGCATTTGGATTTGTCTTCCTCTAAAAGATTTCATTACACCATCACGTTGCGCTTGAGATAAATCTCCGTGCAATGCAGCAGCACTGTATCCGTCTTCAACTAATTTTTCAGCAACAGCTTGCGTATCTCTTTTGGTACGACAAAATACTACTGAGAAAATATCTGGATTAGCATCGGCTAAACGTTTCAAAGCTTCGTAACGATCACGAGCATTTACAAGGTAAAATTCGTGAGAAACTGTAGCAGAACCTGAATTTTTAGCTCCAACTGTAATTTCAATTGGGTCTTTCATGAATTGTTTTCCAATTCGTGCTACTTCGGCAGGCATTGTAGCTGAAAACAACCAAGTGCTTTTTTCGTCTGGCGTAGTAGAAAGGATGTTTACGATATCTTCGTAAAAACCCATGTTCAACATTTCGTCAGCTTCGTCAAGAATACAATAGTTGATTTGAGAGATGTTTACCAAACCTCTATTAATCATATCTTGCATTCTTCCTGGAGTTGCTACAATAATTTGCGCGCCTCTCTTTATGTCTCTCGCTTGATCTGTAATGCTAGCTCCACCGTAAACTGCTACCACATTAATACCTTTTTCGTATTTAGAGTAGTTTTTAATTTCGTTGGTAATCTGCAAACAAAGTTCGCGTGTTGGAGATAAAATTAATGCTTGAGTATTTCTGTTGTTGGCATCAATTTTCTGAATAACTGGAAATCCAAATGCTGCCGTTTTCCCTGTCCCTGTCTGAGCCAACGCAACCATATCTGTGTCTTTTTCCAATAATAGGGGAATCGCTTTCTCCTGTACTTCGGTCGGATTTTCAAATCCTAGATCTAAAATCGCCTTCAGTAACGATTCACTCAATCCTAATTGTTCAAATTTATTCATATGTATTTTTAAAATAGGGTGCAAAATTACTGTTTATAATTCATATAAACTAATGCTATTTTAAGATTTTACAATTTATTATAATTTGATTATCAGAATGTTATCGTTTTGTTTGAAAATTAATCGTTTTGATTTGGTGTATTTAGTGTGAAATTTTTATTTGGAATTCAAGTTTTTGTTATAAAAATAGTACAATTGAATCGTTTATTTATTCGTCTTTAGAAAATGAATCAGTTTTTGTGTTGCTTTTCCTCTATGGCTTATTTTGTTTTTTATATCTAATGATAATTCGGCAAAAGTTTCCTGATAGCCATCAGGTTGAAAGATCGGATCGTAACCAAAACCTTGATTACCAGTTTTCTTTAAGGTTATTTCACCACCAGCAATTCCGGTAAACAGATATTGTTTCCCGTTTAGATTTAGTGCTATAACTGTTTTGAATTGTGCTTTTCTATCCTCTTTATCCAAAAGGGCATCTAATAATTTAGTCATATTATCATTTGCATTGCGTTGCTCGCCTGCATATCTGGCAGAATAAACGCCGGGTGCTCCATTTAAGGAATGGACTTCGAGTCCAGTATCGTCTGCAAAACAATCGCATCCATATTTTTCAGTGATGTAATTTGCTTTCTGAATGGCATTGCCTTCAATCGTATCGCTTGTTTCCGGTATGTCTTCAAGACAACCGATACTTTCTAAACTTACAATGGTTATGGTTTTAGGAAGCATGCTTTGTAATTCGAAAATTTTATTTTTATTGCTGGAAGCGAAAACGAGTTGCATTTTTTTAGTTTAGGTTGTCAAATATACATTTTTTAAAAACAGTGTTGTCCGGTAAAATTATTTAGATAGAATTTGAAGTTTTTTATTGGACTGCAAATGAATTAATAAATGAGACAATCCGTTCCTTGTGGGTTTGCACAAGGGATAGCAGTGGAAATCCTTTTATATTTTGTCAGGGTTTTTAATCCTGACAAGATATAAAAGATTGTAACGAATAGCCCGACCACGCTGTAACGCTAGTGAAAGCGTGGATGTGCCCAAATACAAACTTTATTTTTTATCTACCATAGGTCTTTCGGCGCGGTTTGCCAGTTCCCAGGCGGTTACAAATGCAAACTGGGCTCTTTTAGTCAAGGCATCATATTCAATTTTGTCCGGACTATCAGTAGGTTTGTGGTAATCAGCATGGACGCCATTAAAAAAGAAAACAGAAGGCACACCGTTTTTGGCAAAATTATAATGGTCAGAACGTTCGTAAAAATGATTTGGATCTTTTGGGTCATTGAATTTGTAATCCAAAACAAGATTGGTGTATTTAGCATTTGCAAAGGTACAAATGTTATCCAGATCAGTTGATAATCGATTGGCACCAATGACGTATACGTAATTATTGCTGCTGGCGTGGGCATCATCGCGACGGCCTATCATGTCAATATTGATATTAGTTATTGTATTGGCTAATGGGAATAGAGGATTTTCAGAATAATATCGGGAGCCATGTAGACCATGTTCTTCGCCGGTAACATGGAGAAATAGGATGGAGCGTTTTGGACCATGACCTGCTTTTTTAGCTATTTGGAATGCTTGTGCAATTTCTAACAAAGCAACAGTTCCGGAACCATCATCATCAGCGCCGTTATAAATTTCTCCGTTTTTTGTCCCTACGTGGTCGTAATGGGCAGAAATGACCAAGACCTCATTTGGTTTTTCAGAACCCTCAATATAGGCCCAAATGTTTTCAGAATCCGGTAAGTTTTCATTGCGTTTTGCATTTAGGAAGGCGGCAGGAATTTTTTGGTAATAGTCGGAAGCGCCTGTAGGAAAGGGAACCGCATTTTTATTATATTGATCAATGAGGTACATCCCCGCTTTTTTTTGTCCGGCAGATCCTGTTTCACGGCCTTCCATTTCGTCTGAAGCAACAATATAAAGGTGCGTTTTAAGTTCGTCAGCTGTTATTGTATTCATGTATTTTGTAGGATCAACACGAGCAACGCTAGATTCTTGAGAAGCACAGCTGATGGTTAGAAGAATCATGAAGGATAATAAAGAGAATTTTTTCATTTTTTTTTAATGTAGGTTAATAAAGGTTTATAGGGCAAAAGGAATACTATAATAAGGACTAGAATAAAGTTAATAAAAAATAACAGGCTGCTTTTAGGAAAGAAATCAATCGAGTTTCTTCATAAGAACGGCTGTTTTAAATGTTCTAGTTTGCTAAATGTTATTGGCTGGTTTTTTTTACTATTATATTTTTTCAAAATAACGAATAGGATTTGCCATTCCTCTAATTTTAGGCACTATTTTATTCATATATATCAAGAATTTCTTTTGAAATAATTTCTGAACCTTCAAATCCCCATCTTTTTGTGCCTCTATATTCAATATCTTGAACCCATTTTTCAGGTTTAAATATTGCTCTTATTACACCTTTATATTCGGCTAAAACAAGCTCTGAATTTTCTGCTCTGTTTTGTCTAATACCCACCAACCTCTAGTTGCTTCGTAAATATTGGGTCTGTCATAAACTGGATTTTCACTTTTCTTTTTTCGTTTATTATCGTATGTTTTATTTATATTAATTACTAAAACTGTATGTTCAATATTTTCTTTTTTTAATTCTTCACAATTGTAAAGTATTTCACATTCATTAACAGTTTTAATTCCTTGGTTAATGAATTATGTCTAGCGACGATATTTGAAATTTTAGCAATTTCTGCAAAATCCCTAAAGGTCAAAAAATCAATTAAAACAGATTTAACTATTAGAGCTTCATTTTCTTCTAATCCGTGTCTAATTATAAAGTGTTTTACTTTTAAATTTTCTATTTTAATTACTCTGATAATTTCTAATTTTTCAGTTTCGCTTGGATTAAATATTGCTTCATTAATATGAGAAAAAACACGATTTCCATAACCTTTTCCAAAATAGAATATTTTGTTATCTCTTGGGTCAATTAGAATATAAACATAAGATTTTAATTCTTCTTGTGTCTTTTGTGAAAATTGTTCAGTCATAATTCGTTATTTTTCTCCGATTTTAGGTATACTTGACACATAACGTCAATTCTCCTGAAGGATCGGGATAAAAACCTCTAAACGAACTGTGTTTTGTTAATCATTGAGTAAATATATGTTATTTAAACTACAATTAAAATTCGTTCTGGTAAAAGTCGCTTATGATTATTAAAATAAAACAGTCCGTAAAAAGGGTTGAAAATTGCTCTTAACATCACAAAACATAAAGTGATCCTTTTAGGAAATGGCAATGAATACTAACAAATCCGGCAGGATTCATGGTATTTGCTAAGCAACCTTTTGGCGGTTCAAGTCAGGTGGTGGAATATTCGGGGAGATACACCCATAAAATCGCCATCAGCAATCACATGTACAGTTTAAACCGGAATAGGGTGTTCAGTTTGCCCCGGAATATCCAGTGGAAGAGGAATTGCACCGCTCAACTTTTGGTTGGTTAAAAGTTAAGCGAATACAATAGGCATCTGTTTTCATCGCTAAAATTCTAGTATTTGTTTACTAATTCAAAATATTAGAAAAGGAAAATATTACAGCGCAAATTTTTAGCACGAAAGGACATACTGCAATTCCGTCAACAATTTTTTTGTAACCCACTCATTAAAATCCTTAATTATTCTTTTTTTAGCTGAGGGAATATATTAATTATCTAATTACAAAGGTGGGTTTTTTTATTCATAAGTTTTTATTAATGTTTGTAATAATATGCATTAAATAAATTTATGTTGTTTAAATGGATTACTTCTATTCTGTTTAAAGCAAATAAATCTCAGAGCATGGTAAAACTGGATATGCAAACTAATAACCGATTTACAAAAAGGACATCTCAGTTTTATTCTTAATGAAAAAAAACTCAAAAGCAAATTCATATTAGTGAAACTGAAAACGAAATACTAAAACACCTGGCTTTTAATAAAATCAAAAGATCAATATGCCGGTGATAGTGACATTTTGCTACAAGACAAATCCGTAATTTCTAACGTGACCCTATAAAAGGTAGAAAACTAAAGGCGTTAAGCTATTATTTGAGCGTTCCTCCATATATAAAAAGAGGAATTACTATAGCGTGTAGTAGTCTCTTTTTATATAAGGAGTCGGGCTATCCGCTACAAGTCCTCATAAAGTTGCGTTACGCTCCACTTTCTTGCGGGCTTTTCACTACTATCCCTAACGCGTGCTTTCTTAGTTTAGAACTTTTAGTTGTTTTGATGTATATAATGATACCTTATATATAGGATATAAAAGCAATAGTACAATTTAACACACTATCCCATCTATATAGCACAAAACCATTAGTTGGATTAATTTTAGACTTCAATAATGGAGGTAAAGCACCCTATGAATTAGAAAAGCGAAACGAAGAGCGGGTAAAAGAGCAGCTATAGCTGTATTTCGAAATATTTGGCAAAGAAAGAAAAGGAATCGAAGTGTTAGTATTGCAGTTGGAATAGTCGTTTTAGAGAAAGAATGGGTATACTTTGGAGGCGGGTAGGGTTATAAAGAAAAAACTTTGATCTTCAAAAAACGTGATATCAGCTAGTTAAAGAAAAAGTTAAGAAAAGGTCAAAAAAAAGGGATTAAAAAGCTTGTAAAAGCGAATAAAGGGTGTAGTTTTGCACCCGCAAACAAGTTTACCGAACATTAATTAGAATATAATTATAGAGAGGTAATGGTTTAGAAGTTCTTTAAAATACTGGCAAGTTACTTAGATCAAAAGGAAAATTTATTTTCAAAAAAAGATTCGATAAAGCTTGTGAGAATAGAAAACGGATGTTACCTTTGCACCCCGCAAAACGCGCAATGTTCCTTGACAGATTGATA